>NZ_CDWTMO010000116.1:0-13858 GCF_977946435.1 Frankia sp. CgKIO3
CAAAAACAGGCTCTAAGGGGCTGTTGTGCCGCGTGCCTCTCTGGTGGCTCTGAGTGGCGGGGCTAGACTCCGACCGGCGGGCCGTTGCGGGCGAGAGGGGACTGGGATGCCGGCGGATTCTTTTGTTCACCTCCACGTGCACACTGAGTATTCGATGCTGGACGGTGCGGCGAAAACGGGCTTGCTTTTCAAGGAAGCGGCGAAGCTGGGGATGCCGGCCGTCGGGATGACCGACCACGGTAACATGTTCGGTGCCTACGAATTTTATCAGGATGCGAAGTCCGCGGGTGTCAAGCCGATCATCGGGATTGAGGCGTACCTGGCGCCCGAGTCGCGCCATCACAAGCGGCCTGTCCTGTGGGGTGAGCGTTCGCAGCGCGACGTCGACCCTGCGGGTGAGGGTGGTGACGTGTCCGGTGGCGGCGCCTACACCCACATGACGATGCTCGCGGCCAACGGGGCCGGGCTGCGCAACCTGTTCCGGCTGTCGTCGATCGCGTCGATCGAGGGCTACTACCGCAAGCCGCGGATGGACCACGAGCTGGTCTCCCAGTACTCCGAAGGGATCATCGCGACGACGGGCTGCCCGTCGGGTGAGGTGCAGACTAGGCTTCGTCTGGGCCAGTTCGACAAGGCGCTCACCGCGGCGGCCACCTACCAGGAGGTCTTCGGCGCGGACAACTTCTTCCTGGAGTTGATGGATCACGGTTTGCCGATCGAGCGCAGCGTCCGCCAGGGGCTGCTCGACATCGGCGACAAGCTGGGGCTTCGCCCGCTGGCCACGAACGACTCGCACTATGTGACCCAGGATCAGGCGGGAAGCCACGAGGTGCTGCTGTGCGTCGGCACCGGTAAAAAACTCGACGATCCGACCCGTTTCAAATTCGACGGATCGGGATATTACCTCAAGTCTCCGGAGGAAATGCGCAACCTGTGGGACAGTGAGGTCCCCGGGGCCTGCGACAGCTCTCTGCTTATCGCCGAGCGCGTCGAGTCCTACGACGATGTTTTCAAATTTGTGGACCGGATGCCGCGCTACCCTGTCCCCGAGGGTGAGACGCAGCTGTCCTGGCTGCGCAAAGAAATCGACCGCGGACTGACGTGGCGCTTCCCTGCGGGCGTGCCCGCCGATGTGGTCGAGCGCGTCGACTACGAGGTCGGCGTGATCGACAAGATGGGTTTCCCGGCTTACTTCCTGGTCGTCGCCGACATTTGCAAGTTCGCGAGAGATCGGGGCATCGGGCTGGGTCCGGGGCGTGGATCGGCGACCGGGTCGATGATCGCCTATATCCTGGGTATCACCGAGCTGAACCCGATCGAGCACGCGCTGATCTTCGAGCGGTTCCTCAACCCGGAGCGGATCAGTCCGCCGGATATCGACCTGGACTTCGACGAACGTCGACGCGGTGAGGTGATCCGCTACATCACCGAGCAGTACGGCGAGGACCGCGTCGCGCAGATCAACACCTTCGGCACCATCAAGGCCAAGGTCGCGATCAAGGACTCGTGCCGGGTGCTGGGTTACGACTACGTCCTCGGAGATAAGATCTCAAAGGCGATGCCGCCGGATGTGATGGGCCAGGGCATCCCGCTGGCCGGGATCTTCGACCCGAACCATGAGCGGTACGGTGAGGCCGCCGAGGTTCGGGCCCAGTACGAGACCGACACCAAGGTTCGGAAGGTCATCGACACCGCGCGGGGGCTGGAGGGACTCACCCGCGGCACTGGTGTCCACGCCGCCGGGGTCATCCTGTGCTCGGAGCCGCTGCTGGATGTCCTGCCGATCCATCGCCGCGACAATGACGGCGCGATCATCACCGGGTTCCCGTTTCCTCAGTGCGAGGAGATGGGCCTGCTCAAGATGGACTGCCTCGGCCTGCGGAACCTCACCGTCATCGGTGACGCGATCGAGGCCATCAAGCGTAACCGCAACGTCGACATCGACCTGTCCACCCTCCCCTTGGAGGACGCCAAGGCCTTCGAGTTGCTCGCCCGGGGCGACACGCTCGGGGTGTTCCAGCTCGACGGCGGACCGATGCGTAATCTGCTGCGCCTGATGGCACCGACGAAGTTCGGCGACATCGCCGCCGTGCTCGCGCTCTACCGGCCCGGCCCGATGGCGGCCAACAGCCACATCGAGTACGCCGACCGCAAGAACGGCCGCAAGGAGATCCTCCCGATCCACCCCGAGCTCGCCGAGGCGCTGGAGCCCATCCTCGGCGAGACCTACCACCTGGTGGTCTACCAGGAGCAGGTCATGGCCATCGCCCGGGAGTTGGCCGGCTACAGCCTCGGCGGCGCCGACCTGCTGCGCCGCGCGATGGGCAAGAAGAAGAAGGAGATCCTGGACAAGGAGTTCGCTCGCTTCTCCGCCGGGATGAGGGAGAAGGGCTACACCGACGCGGCGGTCCAGGCGCTGTGGGACGTGCTCGTCCCATTCTCCGGCTACGGGTTCAATAAGTCCCACACCGCCGGGTACGGCGTCGTGTCGTTCTGGACGGCCTACCTCAAGGCCAACTACCCGGCCGAGTTCATGGCGGCGCTGCTGACGTCCGTCGGTGACGACAAGGACAAGATGGCGGTGTACCTGGCCGAGACCCGCCGGATGGGTATCCAGGTCCTGCCCCCCGACGTCAACGAGTCGGATCTGCGGTTCGGTGCGGTCGGTGACTCGATCCGTTTCGGCCTGGGGGCCGTCCGTAATGTTGGGGAGAACGTCGTCGCCTCGATAGTCGCGGCCCGGCGGAGGAAGGGCGCGTATGAGTCGTTCGCTGACTTCCTGCAGAAGGTCGACATCGGGGTGTGCAACAAGCGCACCATCGACTCGCTGATCAAGGCGGGGGCGTTCGACTCGCTGGGCCATCACCGCCGTGTGCTGGTCAATGTGCACGAGAACGCGATCGACGCGGTGATCATCACGAAGCGGGCCGAGGCCATCGGCCAGTTCGACCTGTTCGGCGACGGGGGCGCCGGAGAGGAGGAGAGCCCGGCGCTAGGACTCGACCTGGACCTGTCCGGCCCCGAATGGCCGAAAAAGGAGCTGCTGGCTCAGGAACGCGACATGCTCGGCCTGTACGTGTCCTCGCATCCGCTGGAGGGTGCCGAGCGGGCACTGGATCGCCACCGCGACACCCGGATCGTCGACCTCGCCGAGGCCAACGACGGGACGACCGTACAGATCGCCGGCATCATCAGCAAGATCGACCGGCGGATCAACAAGAACACCGCCAAGGCGTGGGCGATCGTGACCGTCGAGGATCTCGACGCCTCCGTCGAGGTGCTGTTCTTCCCCCAGTCCTACGAGGTCCATTCGTACGCGCTCGTGACCGACGCGGTCATCTCGGTGCGGGGCAGGATCAACGAGCGGGAGGGGTCGGTCTCGCTGTTCGCCCAGGACCTGACGGTGGTCGATGTCACGACGCACGTGAACGGGCCGCCTGTCGTCATCACTCTGCCGTCACACAAGATCACACCGCCGCTGGTCGATGACCTCAAACTCGTCCTGACGACTCATCCCGGGACAACTCCGGTGCACCTGCGTCTCGAAGGCCCGCAGAACACGCATCTGCTCCTGCTCGAACTCCAGGTGCAGGCGAGTAGTTCGCTACTCGGAGATCTCAAGGCCCTGCTGGGTGCCCGAGCGGTCACCGTATGAGCGACCCGTCGCCGGAGGCGAGACAGCCTGCCGAGGTGGTGCTGTGCTCGACGGATAGTCCGCCGCGCTGCTGACACACTGGGTGGCAACGCTGGCCGTGCCGGCCGTCGACCTCCAGGCGTGGGAAGTCGACTATCAGGCGTGGCTACGAGGCGACCTGTGACACCCGGGCAGGTGCGTGTGGTCCGTCCGGCCAGGTCGGCAGCGTCGGAGCAGGCCGCAGCGGTACCGGCTGGAACATGCCCCCCGCTGCCAGCGGGTGAGCGCCGAGGCCCAACGGTAGATACGCCGTGCCGGAGCGGCGGCTGACTTACAGGCAGGGGTACGGGTAGGCGATGAACGGGTCGCCCAGGTACAGCGTCTCCAGGTCGACGAGGCCGCCCAGCCGGGCGACGTTGAGCGGCTGCCCGTCGTAGGAGTCGTAGCCGAACCGGGGATGGCTGAGGTCGACGTTGTCAACAGCGACGATCCCGGCCTGGACCGCGGCCAACTCGTCGGCCAGTGGCCAGCGGTCGTACCAGTGGGCATCGAGGTAGACCAGCGGCCGATCGAACTGGCCGGTGAGCAACGCCAGCACAGCCGCGGAGTCGCCGGTCACCACGGTGGTGTTCGGCCGGTCGCGTAGCCGGGTGCGGGTGAATGCGGCGTGCTCCTCGACGATGTCGCAGGTGATGATCGGCAGAGTGGGGTAGAGCCGGGCGAGGTAGTCGGTGGTGTCGCCGAGGAAGCAGCCAGTCTTGATGATGCCGTCACATCCATAGGCGTCGATCAGGTAGTCGACCTGCAGCGCGGTGGTGATGTCGAAGCCGAACGGTCCCCCGCCGTCGGAGAGGCGAGTGCAGCCGGCGCGAAGGGTGGTGTAGAAGGTGTCCAGGAGGCCGATCGACGGCTGGTACATGGCAGTCTTTCACACGCTGTGAGTGTGGCGCAGCCAGCGAGAGGACTCGAACCCCTAACCGCTCGATTGCAAGACGAAACCCTGCGTATCGGAGCCTACCGGAGAATGCCGCGCAGTGCCGTAAAATCCGAGGTCGGGGCGTTCTTCGTGCCGGTACGTGCCGGCCGATGCCGCGCCGTGCCGGAGCATCCGCGCACACAATGCGCACACACGCCGCCCGGGTGCGGCGCACGACACACCGACATGGCAGACATACATAACTTTCTGGACACAGAGACGCTCCGACTACGGTACGTAGTTGATTGCGGTCTAGTGTGGGACCTGCGCGGAGACCGCGGGCCGGATCGGGGGTAGCAGTACTCAGCGGAGCGGGAGTCGACGGACCCGTACGTGGGTGGTGCTGAGCGATATGACGACGCCCTGTTCGAGGTCGGCTTCCAGCGCAGGAAGATTGGCCAGCAGCAGGGCGGCTTGCGCGTCGGGCTTGAGCTGGTCGCCGGACCGGAGCAGGACGAGCGAGGGAGCGATGCCCCGGCTGAGTGCGAGCAGAGTCGTGAAGTCGCTGTCGGCGGAGATGATCGAACGTCTCTCGGTGACGGCGAACGCGCTGACCTTGGTATCAGGGGAACCGCCGAGCCCGTGCTCGAGGACGTGCGCCGCGTCGATGCCCTTGTCGCGCAGCAGTTTAGCCACCCGCGGTGAGAGGTTCTCGTCGACGAGAAACTTCACGCGGCGATGAACGGGCGCTCTTGCGGCATTGTCTCCGCGGCAAACGCGAGAGCTGCGAGCACGTCGTCGCGGGTGAGCGACGGATAGTCGGCGAGCAGTTCCTCGACCGTCGAGCCAGCCGCGAGCTGGCCCAGCACCGCGGACACGGTGATCCGGGTACCGCAAATCGCCGGCGCGCCCGCCATGATGGCGGGATCGGCGGTGATGCGGCTGACGATGGTCATGGCTAGGATTCTACCGTCGGACCCTCTGCAAGGGCGCTGTTGCGTCCGGCCGGCGCTGTTGCGTTGAGAGAACGCGGCGCACGCCAAGGGGCCGCCTCCGCTCTGTCAGATCGCCGCGGCGAGCTCGGCGAACGCTGCGGAGAGCCGAAGGCGGGGGTCGGTGTCGGTGGCGAGTGGCGCTGTTGCATCCGGCCGGGGCAGGCTCTCGGGCTGGCGGTCAGGCATGATCAGGTGATGCGTCGACGTCGTGCCTGCCCACCGGTTCCGATGTCGGAGTTCGCCGGGTTCCGGTTCCCACCCGAGGTGATCGTCCTGGCGGTGCGCTGGTACCTGCGGTTCGCCTTGTCGTACCGGGATGTCGAGGAGCTGCTCGCCGAACGCGGCCTCAAGGTAGATCATGTGACCGTGTATCGGTGGGTGCAGCGGTTCGCGCCCCTGTTGGTTGAGGCGGCGCGGCTGTGCCGGCACCGGCCCGGCGACAGGTGGTATGTCGACGAAACGTATGTGAAGGTTGCCGGTCGGTGGACCTTGTGGGGCTCCAGAACTCGGGTTTCGGCCTGTGAGCTGGCCTTTTGCCATTGAGGTGATTGTCTGCGGGCGTCGTCAGGCGGCGTTGCGATATTCGTTGATCATGCCGCCGAGGATGCGTGTGCGACGGACGGTGGAGTCCGGGGGTGGGGCGATCACGGGTGGCGAGTCGGGTGGGTGCTGGCCGAGGGAGCGGTGAGGCCGGTGGGTGTTGAAATGCTCGACGTAGCTGTCGAGGACCGACGTCAGATGCCGTTCGGAGACGATCAACAGCCTGTCGGTGCATTCGCGGCGGGCGGTGCCGACCCAGCGTTCCGCGATCGCGTTCGCCTTCGGAGTTTGTGGGGGTGTGCGGACCACGTCGATGCCGGCCCCGGTGAAGACAGCGTCGAAGGAAGCCGTGAACTTCATGTCGCGGTCACGGAGGAGGAACCGGAACCGGTGGCAACGCTCGTCGAGATCCATCAGCAGGTTTCGTGCCCGTTGTGTGACCCACGCCGAGGTCGGATGCTTCGTGACCCCGAGAACATGGACGTGGCGGGTGGCGTGTTCGACGACGAAGAACACGTAGATCCGCTGCAGGAAAACGGTGTCCACCGTGAAGAAATCGCAGGCCAGCAGGCCGGATGCCTGCGCGGACAGGAACGTACGCCAAGAGGCGTCGGCTCGGCGGGGCGCGGGGTCGACGCCGGCGCGGTGCAGGATCCGCCAGACGGTGGCGACCCCGACCGGGTAGCCCAACCCGATCAGTTCTCCCTGGATCCTGCGGTGGCCCCAGGTCGGGTTCTCCCGCGCGAGGCGCAGGACCAGCTCGCGGATCTTCCGGCGGACCGGTGGCCGTCCGGGCGTCTTGCGCGGGTAGGTCCATTTTCGTGCGAGGAGTCCACGGTGCCAGCGCAGCACGGTGGCCGGGGTGACGAAGAACGAACCCCAGCGGGCCCGGGGTAGCAGCCGGGACAGGGCTGCGAGGATCACCCGATCCGCCGGTTCCAGGGCCGGGCGGTTCACCTGCCGGTGCAGCACCGCCACCTGATGCCGCAGGACGAGGAGCTCGACATCCTTTGCGGTGTCCCCACCGACCCGGAGCAGCATCAGCCCGAGAGCATTGCGCGTCAGGGCGTAGAGCAGCGACCACACCATGACCATCCAGCCTGCCCGATGTGGGCCCTGTCCGGCAGGTAAACGCGCAGGTCACCGCTCGAATCGGGGTTCTGGAGCCCCACAGGGTGATCCGGTTGCGGTGGGTCCGGCTGGGTGACGGGTCCGGTCCTCCCCACGCTCGTGGGGGTGATCCGCGTCCCCGCAGCGCCTCCCATCGCCAGGATGCGTGGATTGCGCGTTCGGCCTACATCCGTTCGAGGCGGGATGTTCGCATCTCGGCCCTCACTACGACGAGGGCGGAGGCGTCACCGTGACGATTGGCTGGCCGACCTTGGCGGTGGCGTGGATCGCGCCAGGGAAGACGGTCTGCGACTTTGGTCCCGGGAACTCCGCGAGCCTCTCCATGACCTCGTGACCGACCGCGCGCAGGATCTGCTTACGGGCTTCGCTCTCGCCCAGGTCAAACAGGTCGACCCACGTCAACGTCCTCAGCACCACGGGTGGCTCCACCTTCTCGATGCGGAACGGGAGCAGCGCCCGCCGAGCGAGCGCGGTTCGCCACTCCGTGCTGCACCAGTCGGAGGCGAAGTAGGCGTGCGAATACAGCGCGATGGTCCAACGCGCGCCCGCCAGTTGCTCGTTCATCCACTCGACGAAGTCATGGCCCGGTGGCGAGTCCCATGCTTGCAGCCGCGTCTTCATCCCGACGTCTTCGAGGACGGTGGCGACCCATTTCGCCCATCCGTTGTCTGCCGACGTATACGAGATGAAAACGAACGCGTCTTCGTGCGTCAAGATCGCCCCCATGTCAACGGCGTCGTGCCATCCTGGTCATTGACCGTCGCCTCGCCAGCCGGGCCGGTTGGTATCGAGCCAGCGTCCAACATCCAACCGGTGCCACGCGCGGAACGGCCGGATCACCTTCGACCCCGGGAAGCCCTTCATCCGGCTGATCGTGTCCGCCCGCAACCGGCCGATACCCAGCATCGATACCAGGTCGGCCGCGCCTACCAGAATGCGGTCCACGCATGTCGTTTAGTTGAATTCTCCGTCACGGGCGCCAGCGAGGAACGCTGCCCATTCGGCGGCGGTGAAGGACAGGACGCCGCTGTCGGGGTGCTTGGAGTGCCGGACGGCGCGTCCGCCGTCCGGTAGCTCGGCGACCTCGACGCAGTTCCCGCCATTGCCACCGCTGTAGCTGCTCTTGCGCCAGGTCAACCCTGTCGGGGGGTTGGTGGGGCCGGGTGGGGTGTTGTTCATCCCATCTCCTCCGCGGCCTCGGTGATCAGCCCGCTTGACCGTTCTGGGTCCAGCGTGGCTGCTCGTAGGCGGTTCATCGCGAGTTTATACCGACGCAGGTCGGCGTCCCGTTCCAAGTACAGGCCGCTGTGGAGCTGATCCATGTGGACGACCTCCCCGCCCGGCGGGGCGGCGAAGGCCAGGATCGTGAAGGGGTAGCCGAACGCGGCGTAGGCCCCGAGCGTGTAGGGCAGGACCTGCACGGTGATGTTCGGCTGGGCGGCGCGGTCGGCGAGCTGGGTGAGCTGGGCGCGCATGACGTCGGATCCCCCGACGTGGCGGTGGAGCACGGACTCGTCGAGCACGACCCACAGCGAGAGCGGGTCGTCGCCGGCCAGTCGCTTCTGTCGTTCCATGCGGACGGTGACCCGGCGGTCGATCTCGTCGTCGTCGAGGCTCGTGTTCGCCGCCCGCAGCACCGCACGTGCGTACTGCGGTGTCTGCAACAGCCCGGGAACGAGCTGGTTCTCGAACTCCTCCACGCTCACCGCGCTGCTCTCGGCTGCCATGAACCGCTCGAACCAGCGAGGCACGGCGTCGGTGTAGCTGTGCCACCAGTCCTGCTGGCGGGCGGAACGCACCATCCCCAACAGTTCGTCGCGTAGCTGCTCGCCGATCACGCCGTAGAAGTCGAGCAGTGCGGTGACGTCGCGGGTGCGCTGGAGCCCCGCACCTGTCTCCATACGGCTGATCTTCGAGGCTGAGCACTGCAGATGTGCCGCAGCCTGGTCGATGGTGATGTCGGCTGCTTCCCGTAACCGCCGCAGTTCCGCGCCGACCTGCCGGCGTCGCATCGTCGGGGTCGCTTCGCCCGCCACGACCGCCTCCTCGTCAAGGTCAACCCGGCCCGAGTCTGCCAGCTTCACATGCACCACCCTGCAGGGGGAGCCAACGGCACAAAAATTTCCACGCATGGTAGCTGCCGTGCATTGCACAGGACATGCATTGCAGGCATTCTGATGCCGTGACCACCCCGCCACGATCTGGCTAAAGCATCGCGGGAGGCGGGGATGGCAACCACAGCCGGTCACAAGGAGGCTGCCTGGGCACGCTTGACCGTGCTCAGTGCAGAAGGCGCGTCCGTGTCGTCCACACGGGCCGGAACGGGGTGGAGCGGATGCGAACGGTGCTGACCAGCGCGCGAGAGAAACACGACGATCGTCGGCCGCGCGCACGGCTGTCGAAGGCCGGCTACGAGAAGACGACGGGTGGTGGCGTGTGACGCGGACCGCGTTCGGATACATACGGCCCACGAGCACGAGAGACGGCGAGCTACGCCGCCTACGCGGCATGATCAGCGACTACGCTGCCGCTGAGGGGATGAGCCTGGTCGCCATCTATGCCGACGAGCAAGTCAGGCCGGCCGACGCCCGGCCTGGCCTTGCGGCCCTCCTCGACGCAGTCAGACGAGCTGACCGGGCCGTCGTGCTGGTCCCCGACATGACCCATCTCCCGCGCTCCCCAGACACGCGCCGTTCCCTCGAAGAACAGGTGACCGCGCTCGGCAGCGCGATCATTCCCCTCATACCGCCGGGCCGCATCCCCGCACAGGCCGCTTCCACGGACCGGCAGCACCAACCACGATCCCGCGAGGGCGGCCAGAACCCGGCGCCGTCACCGGCCGTCCGTGTGGCGGTCGAACGGTTCCCCGCCCTCCTCAGCTCCGTTCCCGACGCCCGTGCCGCCGCCCGCCGTGTGCTCCAAGGGTGGCGGCTGGACTCTGCGGCGGTGGACACCGCGGCGTTGATCGTCTCAGAGCTCACGGCGAATGCCGCGAAGGCGAATCCGGCCGGGGACATCGTCGCGGTCCGGCTCACGGCCAGCGGCGGCAGCCTCCTCATCGAGGTCTGGGACAACGCCTCCGCCCCACCTGCCCTGCAGGATCCGGACTCCGACGGGGAGAACGGGCGCGGCCTGCTCCTCGTCAACGCGCTCAGCAGCCGATGGTCCTGGTACCGGGCAAAATCAGGAGGAAAGGTCGTCTGGGCGGCAATGCGCGCCAAAGTCCCGCAGCCCACGCAGCCGTGGACCGAGGCCGGGCAGTTGGAACAGCGCACACCACAGCCCACCCCAGACCCGCTCGCATCGGTGGCCTTCGAGGAGGATCCGGCGCTGCTGCGCCGGGTCGCCGACGGGCTACGAGCCTTGGACGACTGGCACCTTCCCCACGCCGAGGCCGCCCCACCCAGGACACTCCCGCCGGCAGCCGCGGTCGGACATCTAACCCGGGTGGCAGCGGGACATATGTGATGACCGATCCCAACCGCTCGCCGCGGGCCACCACCTTTGCCCTGCTGCTCGGCGCAGGGGATGGGATGGTCCCTCCCGCGTCGATGACCATCGGTCACGACACCGACGTCCGCCGGGCAATGCGGACCGGGCGGATCGCGTGACCCCCCACGTCCCTCTCGTTCCGGTCGTCATGCGCCCGATTGTGCTCATCGCGCGCATGGCGGCCCTGCCCGAGGTCACCCCACCGGCGGACATCGCCCGGATCCTCGCCACGTTCACCCCACCCATCGACCCGACCTCACCGGCATGGGCCGCGCTGCGTGCCGCCCTCGATCTGACCATCCCGGCCGGTGTGTCGGCGGTCTGGTCTGACGACACGATCGCCTTCCTCGCCCTCGAACAGACAACCGGTACGGGGCTGGACATCGGTGTGGTCGCCTACGGACCGGACCGGGACCGGCTCGCCCACGATGTCCGTGTCTGGGACGCGGAACGCCGCGGTGAGAACCCGACGATCCGGGTCTACCCCCGCGGGACTGCCTGGGAGGCCCCGCCACCCGGCCGGCTCTTCGACATGCCATCCGCACAGGTCTTGATCAGCTGGGACTGACTCATGGCTTCCTCGCGTCCCTCCAAGACCCGGCGGAGCGGCCGGCCCAGCAGCCGCTCCGGCGCGGGACAGCCCGATACAGATCTTCTGATCGCGCGCTGTCATCAGGATCATCCCGAGGCCCGCCGCCGGCTGTCGCCTGTCGAGACCACGGTCCTCGCGGGTGCACGTGTCCGCGGCGGGCAGGACCTGGTCGACCTGAGCCTGGGGTCGACCCTGACGCGTGCCGCGCTCTGGGCCGTCCTGCCCGGTGGCAGCGTCACGACTCTGACCCCAACCGCTGCGGCGCTGCACCAGATCCGACCAACCGTGGAGAACGGCCACACGTGGGGGTCGGTCTGGGACCTCTTGGAGCGCCCCCTGCCGGATGCTGATCGGCAGTGCCCGGGTCCTCCAACCGGGAGGGCGGGTGCCGGTCTGCAAACTCCTGCTGGGCCAGCGCAGACCCGTCGCCCTCGACGGACTCAGTGCGCACGAGGTGGCTCAAACCGAACGGGTCCTTCGCCGGGGTACGGCCAGCTGCCCACGCCTTCACCGTGCCGCACGCGGTCGGGAACGCGCGCCTCGCCGGCCTCACCCAGATCGAATACACCGAAGAGACGGTGCCTGTTCCCCTGGCGGGGGTGGCCGCGGCCGACGCCGCGCTGCGCGCCGAGGGCCCGGCCGGCGAATCGGCCTACCAGGCGATCAGCCGCGTCCTGGGCGCTGCCTTCGCCCGCCAGTACGCCGAAGCGTGGCGTTCGACCGCCCGCCGCCGCCCCCTCATCCCGGAAACCCCCATCGCCTACCTCACCATGGTCAACCCGGAGGTCACCCGGTGATTGCCCGCCGGTGGTCGGTAGCGCGTTCGCCGCCTCCTGATGTTGATCGGCTCCTCCGGGCGGTGATCTATGATGCGGCGGGTCGGCATAGGGGGGGCACTGCGGGACGGTACGACGGGCGCGGTGTACGCGGATGATGAGTCCGCCGCGGGGCGGCGCTGGGCTGAGCACCACTGCCGGGGCGTCAGCCCCGACGCCGGCCAGTCGTAGATGACCACGGCCGGGGCGGGTGTTACCCCGCCGTCCGGCGGCGACGAGGGCGCGTCCATTGTGATCGCGGGGATCGTCACGGAGACCGCCGATGTCAGCGGTGACGGGCCGGCCGTCATCGCGGTAGTCGATCATGGCATGGAGATTATGGAGGATCCCTCCCTACGGCTGGAGGATCATCACCTTGCGGGTAGCCCTGCCCGGCGCAGGGCTACCCGCCTCGACGATCGGGCCCGCTGAGCTCCAGTCCGCCGACGTCCTCATGCGCTCAGGCAGCGACCGCGAGGACACATCGTGCGATGCCTGACGCTGCTGCGGGCCTAGGCCCGCAGCCCTCCAGCCCCGGAGGGGGAGGCAGGAAGGTGACTGTCCGTCGCGCCACGGCCTTGGGGTGGCCGCTCACCAGGGCAGATTCTTGATCCTCCGGGTTCAAAAAATCTTGCAGGAACATGCCATTCACTTGCATTGGCGCGAGAAAGCCGCCTCGGGCCGATCTGGGTGCCGCTACGTTGAGTCAATGCGTCGATGCGATCGATCGCCCGGCCGTCCGGGTGTCATCGCGAGCTCCGCCGCAGGGCCGGCGGATGGTCATGGTGAAGTGTCGGGTGGCCCTGGGGTCTCTGACCAGGTGGTTTTCCGCGTCGGCGATCATCGTCGGCCGGATGCCGGCCGCCGGTCGACCCCTTGGCGGCGCGGTCCGCGTGGCCCGCCCGACCTTCCGCGCCAGAATGGTCAAACACTCTGTGTAGCAGATTTGGTTT
Organism: Frankia sp. CgKIO3; assembly: GCF_977946435.1. NCBI lineage: Bacteria > Bacillati > Actinomycetota > Actinomycetes > Frankiales > Frankiaceae > Frankia > Frankia sp. CgKIO3. The sequence continues at coordinate 13,069 of NZ_CDWTMO010000116.1, forward strand.
GCTGCGGCGCAGCTTAGACCGTTCCGCCTGCCATGTCTCGTGTGAGATTTACACCTCTTGTCATCACTCGGCGTAGATGGTCTATATCTCTCGCACTGTGAAGGGGCCGCCTAGGCGAGAGGTTCGGGTCGGATGAGTGACGGAACGTGAGGCGGCGCGGATCGTCTCTCGGTGGGGCGGTCGCTGTGTTGGCCCTGCTCGCGGCCAGCGCGTGCGCCGACGGCGCCGTCGACACGCCCGCGCCGGCGCCTTCGGCGTCGGCGCGGCCCTCTCCCTCCCCGGCCAGCCCGTCATCGTCGCCGGTCAAGGCGCAGGTCGCGGAACGCGACGCCCTGGCCGCGTATCGGGGCATGTGGGATGACTGGGTGCGGCTCGCGGCGACCTCCGACTACCAAAATCCTGATCTCGCACGTCATGCCAGCGGTGATGCGTTGAGCCTTATCTACAAGAATATTTATCTGAACAGCAGCGGCGGTGTTGCCAGCCGAGGGAAGCCCGTATTGCGGCCTCGCGTCACCTCCGTGTCTCCGCCGGAGGCGCCCGACCAGGCGGTTATCGAGGATTGCGTGGATGACAGCGGCTGGGTGAATTATCGGGCCGACGGGCAACGTCAGGACGACGAGACGGGCGGCCGGCGCCTCACGCAGGCTTTGGCCTTGGAGACGGCCGGCGTATGGAAAATAGATCGGATTGTCGTGCAGACGGTCGGGACGTGCTGAGATGGTGGGCGGCGACTAGCATGGCGCTCTTTCTCGGATGTGTCTTGGCTGGCCCGGCCGCGACACAAAGG
>NZ_CDWTMO010000117.1:0-13857 GCF_977946435.1 Frankia sp. CgKIO3
CGCGACAGTTTCCACGGCGAGTGGAACTACATGTTCACTTCCCGTAGACCCGACATAGAATAATCAAGTTATTTCAATGCAAATCCAAAACGTTGACGGCCCGGAAGGGCGAGACCGAATATTGACCGGTGAGCGACTCCGGGAACGGCGGTACGGGAAGATTTCCCGCGGCCGGCGCGCGTTGTCGCCGATGTTGACGCCCTGCGTCACGTGCCGCTGTCCATCGTGACAGAATCCGTAGTCGATCGCGATAGCGCCGATCGCGACAGCGCAGGCGTTCCCGGCACGCCCCGAGAACGCCTCCCACCGGTCCGTCACCCGGAATTCCGGCCGCCATCCCCGCCGTCTCCATATCTTTTCCTAACCCATGGAGGAAAACAGGATGACAACCACGACCCCTGTTCTGGGACTTGACGTCCGCCCGCTTTCCGGCTACATCGGGGCCGAGATTCACGGAGCGGACCTGCGCGAGGACCTGGACGACGCGACCATCGCCGAAATCCGCTCCACGCTGCACCAGTGGAAGGTCGTCTTCTTCCGCGGCCAGAACATCGACCACGCCCAGCAGGTCGCCTTCGGCCGGCGCTTCGGCAAGCTGACCCCGGCCCACCCGCACGAGGACGCGCCTCCGGCGGGCTTCCCGGAGATCCTGCCGATCGACAGCCGACGGTACGCCAGGTTCTTCGGAACGAAGAAGAAGGTCACCTACGACAATGGCTGGCACACCGACGTCACCGCGCTGGTGAACCCGCCCGCCGGGTCGATCCTGCGGGCCGACATCGTCCCGCCATACGGCGGTGACACCGCGTGGACCAACCTGGTCGCCGCCTACCAGGAGCTGCCCGAGCAGCTTCGGGACCTGGCCGATGGCCTGCGCGCCCGGCACAGCTTCGGAAACTTCCCCAGCGAGAGCGAGTACGGGCGGAAGGTCGCCGCAAACCCGCTGGTCGCGATCCACCCGGTGGTGCGCGTCCACCCGGAGACCGGCGAGCGGGCGCTGTTCGTCAGCCCGAGCTTCACCTCCAAGGACAGCGAGATCATTGGTTTCTCGCCGAAGCAGAGACACCGGATCCTCGACCTGTTCTACGAGCAGATCTCCCGGCCCGAGTTCACGGTGCGGTTCAAGTGGAACCCCGGTGACATCGCCTTCTGGGACAACCGCGCGACCTCCCACCTCGGCCCGTCGGACCTGGGTCACCTCGACTTCGACCGGGTGCTGTACCGGGTGACCATCGAGGGCGATGTTCCGGTCGGCGTCGACGGCAAGGAATCCGAACTGGTCGCCGGGGAACCGTTCCTCGGCTCCTGATCCGCTGTCCGCCGGTCTCCGCGGGCACCGCGGGCACCGGAGCCGGCGATCCGCTGACAGCCGCGAGGGCCAAGTCCCGCGCGGCTGTCAGCACACCGCCAGACAATCCACCTCGAACGACAAGCCGCCCCGACCAACGATCCACCCCGAACGGCCACCGTTTGTCCGCCGGATCACGACCGAACGACCCGATAGGGAGATTTCCGATGCAGCATCGACGACCGCGCAGGCGGCGTCTTTCCCTCCTGTCCGCCGGACTCGCCGCGGCCGTCACGGTGACCCTGGCCGCCTGCGGGAGCGAGGACGGCAGCGGCAGCGCGGGTTCGGCCGCCACGGGTGGCCAGGTGACGCTGCGGATCGGCGACCAGGGCAAGTATCTGGAACTGCCGCTCACGCTCTCCGGCGAGGCGCGGGGCACTTCCTACGGGTTGAGCTGGAACACCTTCGCCGACGGTCCGCACATGAACGCCGCGTTCAGCGCGGGCAAGCTCGACGTGGGCTTCATGGGCGACACACCGGTGCTGTTCGCGAACGGGGCGCACGCCGGCGTGACGGCGGTCGCCGTCGCGGAGAACCCGGTGAACACCCAGACGATCATCGTCAAGGCCGGCTCCGGGATCCACAAGCCAGCCGACCTCAAGGGCAGGCGCATCGCCCTCACCCTCGGTACCTCTCTGCACGGTTACCTGCTCAACCAGCTCTCGTCCGCCGGTCTGAAGCAGAGCGACATCACCCCGGTGAACGTGCCCATCACGAGCCTCGGAGCGACCCTCGCCTCCGGTCAGGTCGACGCCATCGTGTACGCCAAGCAGTACGTCGCCGCGGTCGGCCAGCAGGCCCCCGGTTCCTACGAGATCGAGACCAGGCCGCTCCCGGTCTTCTCGGTCGTGCTGGCGTCGAAGAACGCCCTCAAGGATCCGGCGAAGCGCACGGCGGTGCAGGACTTCCTGATCCGCCTGTCCCGGGCGTCCGCCTGGCCGAAGGCCCATGAGGACGAGTGGATCCAGAAGTACTACGTGGGCCAGCTCAAGCAGAACCCGCAGGCGGCGAGGAAGTACTTCGACTCGCTACCGCAGGCACTCTACAAGCCGGTCTCCGCAAGCTTCATCGAGAGCCAGCGCGTGCAGGCCCGGCTGCTGATCGACGTCGACCAGCAGCCGAAGACCCTGAACGTCGACGACGAGATCGACAAGGGTTTCAATGCCGAACTGACCGCCGCGTTCACCAAGGCCTCGCTGGCCACCTGAACCTCAGAACACCAGGACATTCCATCCGAGGGGAGGATCAACGTGACCGAACTCATCTCACCCGGCAGCGTCATCGCCGGCGGCCGGACCGAGGCCGGGCCGCGCGGCACCGGCGGGCGCCGGTGGATTCCGCCGGAGGTCCGCCGGTTCACCGGTCCCGCGCTGTTGTTCGCCGCCTGGTGGACGGTCACGGGACTCGGCCTCGTCAGCGACCGGTCGTTGGCCTCCCCGGCCGCGGTGTTCGGCGCGGGACGGGAGCTTTGGAACAGCGGCGAGCTGCTGGACAGCCTCGGCATCTCGCTCTACCGGGGCGGGGTCGGCCTGATCCTCGGAGTCACCATCGGGCTGACTCTCGCGGTGATCGCCGGTTTCTTCCGCGCCGGCCAGGACGTCGTCGACTCCGCGATGAACTTCCTACGGACGATCCCCGTCATCGCGTTGCTGCCGCTCATCATCGTGTGGATCGGCATCGGCGAGGAAGCAAAAATCTTCCTGATCACCGTGGGGGTCTCCTTCCCCATCTACATGAACACCTACTCCGCCATCCGCGGGGTCGACATCAAACTGGTGGAGGCCGGCCAGACCTTCGGCCTCGGCCGGTTCGGGCTCATCCGGCGGGTCATCGTTCCCGGCGCGCTCCCGGGCTTCCTCGTCGGTCTGCGCTGGGCCCTGGGAGTCGCCTGGCTGCTGCTGGTCTTCGCCGAGCAGGTCAACACCGACAAGGGCATCGGCTACCTGCTCAACAGCGCGCAGTCCTGGAACCGGACCGACATCATGGTCCTCTGCCTGGTCATCTACGGAATCCTGGGACTCGTCAGCGACGGAATGGTCCGTATCCTGGAAAGGACGCTGCTGTCATGGCGCCGCGGCTTCGACGGAACCTGAGCACCGACACCGACACCACGGCGGCGGCCACGGCCGTCGCCACCCTGGAGCGCCCGGCCACCGACGACGCTCAGTACACCACCAGCGCTCAGCGCACCGCCGAAACCGGCGAAACCCGCGGTGCCGACGGCGCCGCCATCCGGATCCGCGGCCTGCGTCGCACCTTCGGGGATCACACGGTCCTCGACGGCCTCGATCTCACGGTCGCCTCCGGGGAGTTCGTCGCCCTGCTGGGCCGCAACGGGTCAGGGAAGAGCACGCTGATCCGCATCCTCGGCGGCTTCGACGGCGACATCTCCGACGAGGTTCTGGCCACCCGGCAGCGTTCGGTCGTCTTCCAGGAGGCCCGGCTGCTTCCCTGGACGCGGACCCTGGCCAACGTGACGATCGGTCTGTCCGGCCGTGACGTCGCCGAACGCGGACGGGCGGCGCTCGCGGAGGTCGGGCTGGCCGGGCGGGAACGGTCCTGGCCGGTGACCCTGTCCGGCGGTGAGGCACAGCGGGTCGCGCTCGCCCGGGCGCTGGTCCGGGAGCCGGACCTCGTCATGCTCGACGAACCGTTCGGGGCCCTCGACGCCCTGACCCGGATCAGGATGCACGCCCTGCTCCAGCAGCTGTGCCGTCGTCACCGGCCGGCGGTGCTGTTCGTCACGCACGACGTCGACGAGGCGATCCTGCTCGCGGACCGGGTGCTCGTCCTCACCGAGGGACGGCTCTCCCTCGACGTTCCGGTCGATGTGGCGCCCCCTCGGCGACGGGCCGACCCCGCCTTCGACCGGCTGCGTTCCACGCTGCTGGCCGAGTTCGGTGTCGACGAACTCGCCGAAGGCGATCACTGACCCGCCGCCGTCGAGCGGGCGATCTCGGGTCCGGTGGTCTGCGCCAGCAACGGCATGGTCGACGCGATGACGGCGAGGGAGGCGACGAGTCCGGTGATGACGAGCAGGTAGTACCCAGCTCCGGGTGGATGGAGGGCCTCGTCGAGCTGCGCGCGCAGGAAGAGCTGGGCCGCGAGCAACCCGGATCCGGCGGAGACGGCGGCCGTGAGCATGAGCGGGGCGACCGTTTCCAGGATGACAACATGCCTCAGCACCGCGAGTGGCGCGCCGGCAAGGCGCAGGAGGCTGAACGGGCGTTTGCGGTCGGCCAGGCCGCTGGCGACGCTGACCGCCAAGCCACAACCGGCGATGGGCAGGCTGGTGAGAATCACGACGTCCGCCAGCCGCCGGTAACTGTCAAGATGCCACGAGCTCTGGGCGTCGGCCTCCGCGAAGGTCACGGGCGGAAACGTTCTCGGGTAGGCGATTCCGAGGATGGTACGGACCCGTTCGACCGCGGCCGTCGACCCGTCCGTGACGACGACGATCTCCTCGAGGGGAAGCCGCTCCAACTCGGTGACGGACGTCCCGGCCGCCGGCCACGTGGTGTCGGCCATTGGCGAAGCCACGTCGACCACCGAGCCGCCCACGCGGAGCCGGATGGTCACGGCCTCGGCGCCGGCCGGGCAGCGACCGAGCGTCGGGACGCGGGCAAGCTGGGCACAGGAGACTAGTTTGGGCGGCAGATATTCACGCGGATCGGAACCGGGAGCGGCGTGGATCAGCGCGATCCCCATGACGCCTGAGGCCGAGGCCAGCGCTCGAGTCGTGGCGGAGGGGATCGAGCTGGTCGTGTTCATCGCGGCCGGGCCGTCCCTCAGCGTGGCGACAACGGTCGCGTCGCCCGCGGCCTGCCCACCGGTAGTGCCGCCGTTGTACGCGACGATGGTGGTGATCCCGGTCGCGCACGTGCTGACGAACAGGGCGAGCACCAGCCCGCCGATCGCGCGAAAGCCCGCCTGAGGGTTGTCGGCCAGACGACGCGCGGCGATGAGGGTGGCCGCCCGCCTGGCGCGTCGGGCCATCAGCCGGGCGCTGGCCATCGTCAACCAGGGTCCGGCGATGATCAGCCCGGCCATGGTCACCAGGATCCCGGCCAGGAAGACGACGGCCTGGGTGTAGGTGCTGGTCTTGGTGTCCGCGCCGATGTCGTTGACGTAGGCAAAGTAGCCGAGTTCGGCGAACCCGGCCAGTAGCGGGATCACGCGCCACGCGCGGGGCGGGCGGGGGGTCGCGCGTCGGGTCACTCTCAGCGGAGAGATGTTCACCCGACGCAACGCGACACGGGCCGCGACAGCGGCCGCGATCGGGATGCCGAGCGCGACGAGAAGCACGTCGGGCAGGCGCAGTGACAGGTCGGCGGTGAAGAACGCCTCGCCGGTGAACGGAATCCGCGCCAGCGCCGGGCGCAGTGCGTAGAACAGGCCGAAGCCGGCGGCCACTCCCGCGGCGGCGGCGACACTCGACTCGACGCCGGAGATCACCGAAATCTGGCGGGGCGTCGCGCCGATCAGGCGCATCGCGGCGAAGCGCTGCTCCCGGCGCGCGGCGGACAGCCGGGTCGCGGCGCCAATGAAGATCAGCACCGGAAACAGCAACGCGGCGATCACGACCGCCAGGATCAGCGTGATGCCGTTGGAGTTGATGCCGCCACCGAGCGCGCAGGCGCCGACGCAATCGCTGGGCGTCGTCGTGCTGATCCGGTTGACCAGGTCGACGCCGTCCTGGTGGGAGAGGTCCTCGACGCGGTGGCCGATGACGATGATCAGCGAGTTCGGCGCCGGCAGGGCCGCCGAGCCGATCGTGCCGACGAGGGTGCCGGGGTAGCGGTCGCCGAGCTGTGCCGCGGGGGTGTCGCGCAGCAGTTTCGCAAGAGCGGGTGAGGCGTAGAACTCCCCCGGGCCGGGGAGCTCCCCGATGCCGGGCGGGACCGGGGAGTGAGGGCCGGTGGCGGCGACGTCGACCCACCCGATCTGTCGACCCCGGTAGTAGTCGGCGCGCAACCGCCACCACAGCGGGTCGGCCCCGACCGCGCCGTTTGCGGCCGGTGCGGCCGATCCGGGGTAGGCGGTCTCGAGCCAGGCGTAACGGGAGTTCTGGGTGCTGACGGCGTTGAGGCCGGCCAGCGTGGTCAGCAGCAGGCCCACGCCGATCGCCACCGCGATCGCGATGAGGGCCAGCCGGGCGACGGCATCCCGTCCGCCGGCCAGGGTGAGCCGAAGGCCGAGTCGGATCACGAGACGACCAGCTCGCCGGAGGTCACCCTGCCGTCGCGGACGATGATCTCGCGGTCGGCATAGGCGGCCACCCGGGGATCGTGGGTGACCAGGACGACGGTCGTGCCCTGATCGCGGGCCGCGGCCACCAGTAGTTCCATCACCCGCTCGCCGGTGAACGAGTCCAGCGACCCGGTCGGCTCGTCCGCGAACAGCACCTCCGGGTCGGCGACTAGGCCGCGGGCCAACGCGACGCGCTGGGCCTGCCCGCCGGACAATTCCCCGGAGCGACGGCGCCCGAGCCCGTCCAGGTCAAGTCGCTCCAGCCAGCCGCGGGCCTGGCCCATGGCGTCGGCGCGGCGCGCGCCGGCCAGCAGCAGCGGCAGCGCGACGTTCTCCTCGGCGGTGAGTTCCGGGACGAGCTGCCCGAACTGGAAGACAAAACCGAACCGGTCGCGCCGCAGCGCGGCGCGCTCGTTCTCGCGCAGGGTGTCGATCCGCCGGCCGGCGAAGTGGATCTCCCCGGCGTCCGGGGTGAGGATTCCGGCCAGGCAGTGCAGCAAGGTCGACTTACCGGAGCCACTCGGCCCCATCACAGCCAGGATCTCCCCGGTGGCGACCGACATGCTCGCCGCGCGCAACGCGGGCGTCTGACCGAACGCCAGCCGGATCTCACGCGCCGCCAGCAGGCGCCCGGATCGGCCCGCCGCGGCGGAGGCCGGGGGCGCGCTCACGGCCTGACCACCCGTGCCAGCGCGTCCAGCCGGGCCGAGGTCAGCTCGATCCAACGAAGATCGGCCTCCAGGTGGAACAGGCCATGATCGGCGAGCAGCGCGTCGACCAGGCTCCCGGTGCGCTTGAGCTCGGTCAGTTCCCGCATCCGCCGCATGTGCGCGGCCCGCTGGACGTCGAGGTACCGCTCGGCCGAGCGTCCCGACATCAGGGCCAGCACCACCTTGACGAACAGCACCGTCTGCAGGTGCGGCTCGGCCGCCACCGGCGTCGCGAGCCACGTCTCGACATCGCTGACGCCCTGTTCGGTGATGACGTAGCGCTTGCGGTCAGGCCCGGCGCCCGGCTCAGCCTCGGCCGCGATCGCCTTCCCGTCCCGAGCCAGCCGCGCAAGCGTCGCGTAGACCTGGCCGAACGGTAGCGGCTTACCCCGGCCGAAGAAGGTGTCATAGTCGCGCTTCAGGTCGTACCCGTGGCTCGGCTCTCGCTCAAGTAGCCCCAGAAGGGCCAGTGGAACGCTCATACCGCCAGAGTCTACATCGAGTGTAGACTCGACGGTAGGCGGCTCCGGTCTTCGCGGCGACCTTCATCTGCTCGTAGTCACGCGCCTTGTCCCGCGTTGCCGGGCCGGTGATGTCCGCGACTGAGCGGAAGCTGTCCTCTTCCCCGAAGGGCTCCGACGCCTCGCGCCAGCCGGGCGGCGTGACGCCGAGCTGCTTGCCCAGCAGCGCTACGAAGATCTTCGCCTTCTGTTGGCCGAAGCCCGGAAGCGCCGCGACCCGCTTGAGCAGCACCTTGCCATCGGTGGCAGTGGTCCACAGCCGCGCGGCATCCCCGTCGTACTCGTCGACGATCAGCCGGCACAGCGCCTGCACTCGCTTGGCCATCGACCCCGGAAACCGGTGCAGCGCCGGCTGCCGCGAGAACACCGCCCCAACGCATCCGCGTCGTAGTTCGCCAGCTCCTCCGCGTCCAGCGGCCGGCCGAGTCGCAGCGTCAGCTCATATGGCGCCACGAACGCCCGCTCCAACGGGATCTGCTGGTCCCAGCCAGTCCCGGAAAGATGGAGTGATGGATAAGGTGATCAAGCAGACTCGCGAAGGACCCTGCGCACGATCTCTTCGACTTGGTCCACGGTCACCACGGACGTCTCAGGACTCTCCATCGCCCGCGTGAGGATGCGCCGGACCAGGGCCGAGGTTGGAATGTGCTCGGCGGCCGCGCGAGCCTTGAGAGCGTCCGCCAACGATGTGGGCACCCGTACCGAGACGACGGCCTGCTCGGACTCCACCGCCTCCGCCTCGGCGGCTTCGGCCTCCTCAGCCGCGTACTCGGCTCGGATCGCCTCCCGCCGGGCACGTCTGGACGGATCAGTCATTGTCGCCTACTCCCTCCAGGTAATCGCGAAAGTCGCTCCCCCGGGTCTTCCAGGCGGTGATCCCGGCTTGATCAGTCGGATCGATGATCACAGTCAGCACGAACCCGGCGTTACGCGAGTAACCGATCAGGCGAGCCGCGCCTATCCTGCTCTTCGGGTCGGGGTCGCGAAGGATCCGTCTCGGGTCCCTGGCCGCCTCCAAGGTCCACTCGGGCTCGATGTCCGTCGCGCCAAGGTAGCGATCGGAACGGTGCCGGATGTACTCCGCGTCGTCCCGGTCCCACCACAGGCCGTCCACCACAACTTACAGTGTCACACAGCTACTTACCTACGCGCCGGGCGACACCCAGATGATCACCGGCCCGGCAACTGCCTGAGCCGACGGGTACATCGGTCGCCCTGGGGATTCGGTTTGACCTTGCCAGCCGCGATAGGGATGAACGATGCTCGCCTTGCTCCATCCGCAGCTATCGACCGACTGCCCGGAGAGCAAGATTCTGCACCACCATGGGCAGTAGAAGGTGCTCAGCCTTGAGGACTCGTTCAGAAAGGCTCTCAATGGTATCGCCTGGCAGGACGGGGATTTCATGCCTGGCGATAACACGACCTTCGTCATACTCCGCGGTGACGATGTGGACCGAAGGGCCTGTGACACGGTCGCCGGAAGCCAGTACGGATTCATGAACAGCCCTGCCGTACATGCCCTTTCCGCCGTGCCGGGGAAGTAGCGACGGATGTGTGTTGATAATTCGACCAGCGTACGACTCCAGTGTACGAGGGCCGATCTTCTTCAGATAGCCCGCGGTGACGACCAAGTTGATCTGGTGCTCGCGCAGTAGAGCGCATATGGCCACGTCGAGCCGGGCCGGATCGGGATGCGTCACTCCGGACATGTGCACTGCGGGTATGCCGTGGGCTCGGGCATACGAGAGAGCGCCGGAATCCTTATTGTTACTCAGGACCAGAGCCAGATGGAACGCCGCGTCCAACCCGAGGGATGCCTGGTGTAGTGCATGCAGATTCGTTCCGGTGTGCGAGGCGAACACCGCCACGCCAAAATCAGCCACGCGCAGCACCCAATTCACCGCAGGATCAGTTCGCCGATGGTTTCGCAGCGGCCTTCATCGCCTTCTTGAAGTCCCGGACCTTGATCCTCGACTCGGGGCTGGTGACGTCCGCGATCGAGCGGTAGCTGCCGTCCTCGCCAAAGGGCGCACAGGCCTCCTTCCAGCCCGGCGGGGTCACACCGAGCTGCTTACCGAGCAGCGCCACGAAGATCTTCGCCTTCTGCTGGCCGAAGCCGGGCAACGCAGCGACCCGCTTGAGCAGCTCGCGGCCGTCGACCGCACTGGTCCAGATGGCCGCCGCATCCCCGTCGTAGGAGTCCAGGATCAGCCGGCACAGGGCCTGCACCCGCTTGGCCATCGACCCGGGAAACCGATGCAGCGCCGGCTGCCGGGAGAACACCGCCCCCAACTCGTCCGGCTCGAACTCGGCCAACTCGGTCACGTCGAGCGGCCGACCCAGCCGCTGCGCGAGCTCGTACGGCGCGGCAAACGCCCGCTCAAGCGGGATCTGCTGGTCCAGCACCATGCCAATAAGGAGGGCAAGCGGGTCGCTGGTCAGCAGCTCGTCAGCCGCGTCGATCTGGCTCAGGCGTAGTCCCACGTCGTCACGGTAGCCGACTGTGCGACAAGGATCGTCACGCCGCCCGCCAGATAGCCGTACCGCGATGCATCGAAGGCGGCTGCCCGCAGGATGACGACTACGCGAAGATCACGTCACGTACGCGAGCCCAGGGCAAACCACCGTCCGCGCGCGGGCTCCTAAGCTCGAACCGCCGCATCGAGGTCGCTGACACCGCTCCGGCCGGCACCCGCCGAACGTGTGCCGCAGATCGAAGCGATGAGAATCAGATGAAGACTCCGGCGGATGCGGCGTCTCCCCGCCGCACTTCGACGGTGCTTTCGAACTTGCGCCAGTCATTCCCGTTAAATGGGTTGTTGTTGTTGATGTTGAGTAGCAGGCGGCCGGGCTTCGACGGCGATCCTTCCCAGAAGCCCCCTGCCTCGATCCAGTTCCCAGCGGCACCACCAAATGAGATCACCAGAGCGTAGGCAGTCCCGTCGGGTTTGGGCGCCGCCTTGTCCGCTTTATGCCCTGGCCAGCCCTGCGGGCCGTGCAGTCCGGCCAGAAAGACGCCGGACCAGATCTCGCCTCCGGTGCTGACCGTGACCGTGTCTCCGGGGTTGACATTGATACCGGTGTCCACCAATCCCCCACCCGGCCCATCGTAGGGGAAGAACTTCGCACCGATCACGTCGGCTCCCTGCGCAGACAGGGCCTGGACGTATTCGGCGGAAAGGGCGACCCGCGCCACCGTCCCGTCCGCGACGTGGCGAGCCGTGAACGAAACCGGAGCGCCGAGGTTCTGGGTATTGAACATTAGGCCGCTCTTGTACACTTGCTCAAGCTCCGCGATGGGATCGGCGAGGGTCTGAAAGTTGCGCCCACCAGGAACTCCGATTGTGTACGCCTTGACCTGCGAACTCTCCAGGACCTCCTTCATGCGGATGTCAACACTACCGGTCACGGAAGTGGCTCCCTGAACATTCGCTTTGAGGGCGGCCGTGAGCTCCGAACTGGAGAAGGACCCCTGTGCCGTCAGGCAGATGAGGCGGCCGTACTGCACGCTGTCGATATAAAGGGGAGGATTACCCGCGCCGACGAACGGCACGACGTCATCGAAATCGACGCCGTCCCAGAATCCTTCGGCACCCGGACCGCCGGGCGTGAAGGTCACCGAGTAGAAGATCTGCCGGATGACCGCGACGGCGACGCTCTGCTTGTAGCTCTGAGTGAGGGACGCGTTCGCATCGACGCCGAAGTTGGACCCTTTGACGGTGAGTCCGAGCTTGGCGCCGACCTCCCGCAGCGTCGATGCCTTGTCCACACCAATCTTGAGGATGCCCGGGGAGTCCGTCGGACTGACCTGCTGAATAATCGAGCGGCGCGCCGCGTCCATGCTCGCTGACGATGGACTCTGTATAGCCTGGCTCTGGCCCGCGCCGACGCTGTTTGAGATGAGGTCGGTAACGACGCTGACTGTGCCCGGGGAACGCGGGAGCGGGCCGACAGGCGCGACATCACCGGACAGGAGCACCTTTCCTTGAATAATCTGGCCCGGCCAGACTCCCATTGCTGCGATGTCCTGGAGAAACGCCTGCTCAACTATTTCGTTGACCAGCCTCCGGCGCTGTTCGGTGACGATGTAGGCGATCCCGCCCGCGTCAACGGTCGAGGTCTGGGGTGGGGCCAGATCGCTGGATCCGGTGACTACTGGTGGCAGTCGGCCGAGCTGCTCCAGAGAGGTTGACAGGCTGGGACCGGCGTCGATGTAGCCCGCCGCGGGGATGCTTCCCGCGCCACCAGGGATTCGGAATGAAATAACTTGTTCACTTCGGGGTCCTCGCGAGCCCGTGACCCGCGAAGACGCATATTGGCTTGCATTAATTACTTCATTACGAATTCCAGGGATCCCTGTCGCCCAAATAGGCCGGTTACTTTTGTGGCGGATGACGAGATTTCCATCGTTCTCAAGAACAAGGAAGGGATTGATGAAAGCCGGCCCCCACGTTCCAGATCCCCAGCGAGGGAGGCCATCCTTGTCGTACAGCACGAAATTTCCGTCGGTCTGCATGACAGCCCGGGTGGGCCGCTGCTCCTCCGGGAGCATCCAGGTGTCGGCGGACCAGTAAGCGTTGGCTACCCCGAGAGGTGCCACTGGTGTCGTCCGTTGGTACAGAACAAGATTACCGTCGGACTGCATGAGGAGCTCGAACAAGCCGTTGACGGACGTGAGCTTGTCATCGCGACTGAGCTGTGCGCCAGAAGGTAACCGATCGGTCATGGCAGAAACAACCCCCCGCTTGCGCAACACATACTCTCCACACCGGAGACGCATCGCCACCCTCCGAGCATGGTGGCGACAGCGATGACGTTACCCGTAGGGTGACTGCACTGCAAGACGATGATCGGCTAGGGCGGATCTAAACCGAACTTACGTGATGTTGGTCGAGACCAGGGCGGTGACCTGCGGTTTCGTGGGAATGACCAGAACGTTCGTGTCTACAAACCCTCTAGTTCGACGGGGCGTGACCACGAACTGGCTGAACCCAACAGAGAGTAGCAGGTCGTTAGTGGACACAAAATTGACCCCGTGAGCCGTTCTCGCTGGTCAGACCCCCGAATCCTTGATCGACGGTCGTAAGTTCGGTCTGAAAGCCACGACAAGATTCGGAACGAAGCTGGCGGGAGTTGACGCGGCGGGTACGTAGCCGCCGCTGCGTCCAGATGATCGCCTCTGCGGGGCACGGCATCGGCCGAGTGCTCCTGGTAGAAGCGGACGGCGAGGACGCCGGCCGTAGCATCCTCGATCAGCCGCCGGCTGGCAACCACGGCTGCGACGCCCGGTTGGATCAGGGCGTTGGGGCGGGGCGGCGGCTTTCTCGGGGCGCCGTGCTGCGGCGACTCCCGAGTCGCGGGCGGACGCAAACCGTAGCCGCGCACCTCATGGTGCCGACGGTCCGCTTCGTGAGGGAGGCGAGCGGCAGGTAGCTGTCCAGCGGCCGGTCTCGGTACCCGGTCCCGCGGCAGGTGAAGTGCAATGTGGTGTGGCTGCGCGTTCCGCGTGGCACCGCAGCCACACGAGGGGCCGGACCGGACCACACGCAGGGAGTGGGCCGTCCAACTCAGGCTACGAGCCCAACCGTGACGATCTGCGGCCAGGCCGACCTCGCCCCCTTCTACGCCATCCTTCCGACACCCGCTGGTCGAGAACCATGGCGATGAGGAGCGCCAACGGGTCCTTGGTCAGCAGTTCGTCGGCCTCGTCGATCTGGCTCAGGTGCAGTCCCACGGCACAACCGTAGCCGAGCGCCTGGCGGCAGCCTGGCCGCCGTGGTGGCGCTCACCCAGGCGGTGTTGCCGCAGATGCGCCAGCAGCGCCGCGGCGCGATCGTCCAGCTGAGCAATATGGGCGGCCAGATGTCGTTCGCAGGGTTCTCGGCGTACAGCGCGACGAAGTTCGCCCTGAGGGCTGGTCGGAGGGTCTGGCCGACGAGGTCCGCCCGTTCGGTGTCAACGTGCTGATCGTCGATCCGCACCGGCCTGTTCGACCCGACGCGCGCACCAACCAGGCTTGTTTTCCGCA
>NZ_CDWTMO010000118.1:0-13581 GCF_977946435.1 Frankia sp. CgKIO3
GAGTGGGATAGAGTGGCGCGCAGTGGGGGACAGCAGCTTACGGGTGACCGTCGCGGGGTGAGCCTGTCGTTGTCTTCCTCGCGGTGGCGAGGAGGTTGCCGGTGTTTCTCGGCAGCCACGCGCCGCGGCTCGACGACAAAGGGCGGCTGACGCTGCCCGCGAAATTCCGTGACGAGTTGGAGGGGGTTCTTGTGATCACCAAGGGGCAGGAACGCTGCCTGTACGTCTTTCCGATGGCGGAGTTCACCCGGATCAGCGAGTCCCTCCGCACTGTTCCGATTACCGCAAAGGCATTGCGTGACTACAGTCGGGTGTTTTTCTCCTCGGCCGCGGACGACGTGCCGGACCGGCAGGGGCGGATCACGATTCCGGCTCCGCTGCGGTCCTACGCGGGCTTGATGCGCGACTGCGTGGTCAATGGGGCCAACACTCGGATTGAGATCTGGGATGCCCAGCGGTGGCAGACCTACCTGGAAAGCCAGGAGGAGAGCTTCGCCGAGCTGTCCGAGGAGGTCCTGCCCGGAGTGATCTGAGCTGCCCCGGGTTCATGGATCCGGGTGCTCCGCGGGCTCGCCACGCGCACCGTCCCTTCCGGCTGTCCCTTCCCCGGCGGCCGGCATCCGGGACGTACGCGAGGGCGGTCGACCTCGGTCACCCGACCCGGGCCCGCCGCCCGGTGGCTTCCGCCGATGAAGCCCCCATGCCCGTCAGTACATCTGAAGACGAGGTCCACGAGCGGTCGAGGGAGGCTCAGCACTGAACGCCACACATACGCCTGTGCTGACCGACCGTGTACTGACTTTGTTGGCCCCCGCCCTGCGGGTATCCGGAGCGATCGTGGTGGACGCGACGGTGGGTCTCGGTGGGCATGCCGCGGCTGTGCTCACGGCCTTCCCGCACGTACGGCTGGTGGGGCTCGACCGCGACCCCGACGCCTTGGAGCGCAGCGGCGAGCGGCTGCACGGGCTCGCCCCCGGCCGGGTGGAGCTTGTCCACGCCGTCTACGACGAGGTGGCCGAGATCCTGGACCGGCTCGGTCATCCGGTGGTGCAGGGCGTCCTGTTCGACCTCGGCGTGTCGTCGTTGCAGCTGGACACGGACGACCGTGGGTTCGCCTACTCCCGGGACGCGCCGCTGGACATGCGGATGGACCAGACGCGGGGCAGGACGGCCGCCGACATCCTCAACACCTACGATGCCGACGCGCTGACCCACATCCTGCGGGAATACGGCGAGGAGCGCTTCGCCCGCCGCATCGCCGGTGCGATCGTCCAGGCCAGGGCCGTCGCCCCGTTCGTCGCCTCGGCGCGGCTCGCCGACCTGGTACGCGACGCCATCCCGGCGCCGGCCCGGCGGACCGGCGGCAATCCGGCGAAACGTACCTTCCAGGCGTTACGTATCGAGGTCAACGCCGAGCTCGACGTGCTCGCCCGGGCGTTGCCCGCGGCCTTCGACGCGCTGGCCGTGTCCGGCCGGCTCGTCGTCCTGTCGTACCACTCGCTCGAGGACCGGCTGGTCAAGCGGCAACTGCGCGGCTATGCGGAGGCCTTGGTCCCGCCGGGCCTGCCGGTGGTGCCCGAGGGCGCGGGCCCCAGGCTGCGCTGGTTGACCCGAGGTGCGGAACCGGCGAGCGAGACCGAGAAGGCCGAGAACCCGCGGGCGGCCTCCGTCCGCCTACGTGCCGTCGAACGTACCGCGCCGAACCCGGACCACACCCGGAAACCGACCGGAGGTGCATCGTGACCGCTCCCGCGCAGCCGCTCTCCCGCGCCGGGCGTTCCGCCCCCGGGCGGCCCGACTCCAGGCAAAGGGGCGGTGGGCGGACGACAAGCGCCCCGACCTCCTCGACGGGGCGGCCCGCGGCCCGCTCGGCCGGCGCGACCGCTCCGGCCATCGACCCGCAGCCGCGCCGGGCGCCGAGCCGGGCGCGGCTCGCGGTGGTCCGGCCGGCGCCGGGCGGGGGCCGCAAGGGTCCCTTCGTCGTGCTGCTGCTGCTCCTGCTGGCCGCTGGTCTGCTCTGCCTGCTGCTGCTGAACCTGGCGTTGATGGAGAACTCGTTCCAGGCCAACACTCTGCGCAATCGGGCGTCCGCGCTGGCGGACGAGGAACAGTCGCTGTCGGTGCGTGCCGACCAGCTCTCCGATCCGGCGTCGCTGGCCGCGCAGGCCTCCCGCTACGGCATGATCCCCGGCGGGGTACCGGCATACCTTCCGCCGGGCGCTCCGCTGCCCGTTGGTTCCCGGACCCTGACCCGGGAACCGGGCAGCGGATCCGTCCTCATCGTCGTGCCCGCATCGCCCGGCCCGAGTCCGGCCGGCGGTCCCGGGAAGAACGGCGGTCCCGGGAAGAACGGTCAGCCAGCGGCCGGCGCGACGGCGGGTGGCACCACCGGTGCCGGCGGAACCGCCCACGCCCGCCTTCCCGCCACCGGGACGGACGATGCCGCGCCCAGTGGTCCGGCGGCCGGTGGTGCCGCGATCGGGGCGGCGGGAAAGGCCGGAGCCGGGCAGTGAGCTCGACGCCCCCGGGCTCCCCCCGGCGCGGTCGCGGACGGCTACGCCTTGTTCCTCCACCGCCACCTTCCGTGTATGGTGGTCGGTTGCGGCGGGATGTCGACGATCCGGGTCGGGGGGCCGGCGACGGGCCCGGTGCGGACGAGTACGGCGACGAGGACCACGACGGCCGGTATGCGGGCCGGCCGGGCTCGGCGCCCCGGCGTCCTGGTCGGGTCAGCCGGCCGCGGCACCCCCGGGTCCGTCGCGCCTACCGGCTGGGCAGCCCGCGCCGGCGGCTGCGGGTGTCCATCGTGCTCATGTGCGCGGTCCTCGGCGTCCTCGGGCTGCGCCTGACCCAGCTGCAGGGTTTCTCCGCCTCCACCTACGCGGCCCAGGCCGAGGCCCAGCGGCTGCGGACCATCGTGCTGCCCGCGGCGCGCGGCGCCATCACCGACCGGGCGGGCCACACGCTCGCGCAGCACGTCGAGCTGCGGGCCGTCTACGCGAACCCGATGAACGTCAGGGACATCGCGGGGACGGCCGCGAAGCTTGCGCCGGTCCTCGACGACAGCACCGAGGCGTTGCGCAGACGGCTCACCACCGACCCGGCCGACCACATCAAGTTCGTTTACCTTGCCCGCGGGCTCACTCCGGACGTGGCGGAGAAGGTCAGCGCCCTGGGGCTGCGCGGTATCGGCATCACCGAGGAACGCGGACGCACCTACCCGTCCCGCGAACTGGCCGCGAACGTCATCGGGTTCATGCGGCACGGCGATGGTGACATCCTCGAGGGCGGCGGCGGGCTGGAGCTGGCGTATGACAAGGTGCTGCGCGGTACCGACGGCCTTCGCTGGCTGGAGGCGAACCCGGCGGGCATCGAGATCCCCTCGGGCCAGAGCCGCGAGAAGGACCCGATCCCGGGTTCCTCGCTGCGCCTGACCCTCGAGCGGGACATCCAGTGGAACGCTCAGAACGCGATCGCCGACGCGGTCCATACCTCCGAGGCCGACGGCGGCATGGTCGTCGTGATGGAGCCCCGCACCGGGGACATCCTCGCGATGGCCGACTCGCCGCAGTTCGACCCGAACAACATCACCGCCCGGGACACCCCGGCGCTGGGCAATCGGTCCACGCGGGACGCCTACGAGCCCGGCAGCGTCAACAAAGTGATCACGATGGCCGCGGCGCTGGACCGCGGTCTGATCACTTCCGAGACCCCGATGACCATCCCGCCGTCCATCACCCGGGGCGGGGTACGCATCGAGGACTCCGAGCCGCACGGCGTCGAACATCTCACCGCCGCTGGCGTCCTGGCCCGCTCCAGCAACATCGGCACCGTGGAGATCTCCGAGCGGGTCGGGCGGATCGGGCTGGAGCAGACGCTGCGCTCGTTCGGGCTCGGTGCCCGTACGGGCCTGAACTTCCCCGGCGAGGGCACCGGCCTGCTGCCGGCCGCCCGGGACTGGTCGGGCAGCCAGGCCGCCACCATTTCCTACGGGCAGGGCATGTCGGCGACGGCGCTCCAGATGGCCTCGGTGTACGCGACCATCGCGAACGGCGGTGTTCGCGTGACCCCGCGGCTCGTCGACGCCATCACCGGTCCGGACGGCGTCGTCAAGGTGATTCCCCATCCGCCTGGTCAGCGCGTCGTCAGCGCGCAGACCGCGGCCACGCTCACCCGGATACTCGAGGCGGTGGCGACGAACGAGGGCACGGCGCCGCTCGCCGAGGTTCCCGGTTACCGGGTGGCCGGCAAGACGGGCACCGCCAAACGGCCCGACCCGGTGCACGGCGGTTACCAGGGCTACGTTCCCTCGTTCATCGGGTTCGCCCCGGCGGATGATCCGCGGGTGGTGGTGGAGATCGTCCTGGACAACTCGAAGAAGGGTTACTTCGGCGGTCAGGTCGCCGCGCCCGTGTTCCAACGTGTCATGTCCTTCGCGTTGACCACCCTCGGCGTGCCACAGCCGATCACCAGGCCCGCACCGCTCCTGCTCGACCTGGACAGATGATCGCGATCCGCGCCGGGACGTGGCGGGCGGGGAAGGCCGGCTGGACCACCGCCGTGCTCGGGCGCCCGTGGGGATGGCCGTGCCCGCCCCCACTAAGGTCGTGACCGTGACCTCTCCGGCACCTCGACCGGCTGCCCCGCCCGCGTGTAGCCTCGCCGATCTGCGCGCGGTGCTCGCGGCCGCGGCGCCCGTCCCGGAGCCGGCGGCGTTCGCGGATGCGGGACATTCGCCGTCGGGCACGCGTGCGGACACGGACACGGACGTGATCGTGCACGGCGTCACCCACGACTCGCGTGCGGTCCGGCCGGGCGACCTCCACGCGGCACTGCCCGGTGCCCACGCGCACGGTGCGGCTTTCGCGGCCGCCGCGGTGGCCGGCGGCGCCGTCGCCGTGCTCACCGACGCCGAGGGCGCCCGCCGGATCGCGGCCGTGCCGGCCGGCCCCCCCGGGGGAGTCCCGGTGCTTGTTAGCGACGATCCACGGCGCGACCTCGCCCCGGTGGCGGCGAGGATCTACGGTGATCCCTCCGCGGCGCTGCGCCTGCTCGGCGTCACCGGCACCAACGGGAAGACGACCACGGCCTTCCTGCTCGACGCCGGGCTGCGCGCCGCCGGCCACACCACGGGCCTGATCGGCACGATCGAGACCCGGATCGCCGACGAACGGCTGGCCTCCGCCCGCACCACCCCGGAGGCGAGCGACCTGCAGGCCCTGCTCGCCACGATGGTCGAGCGTGGCGTGGGGGCCGCCACGATGGAGGTGTCCAGCCACGCGCTGGCCCTGCACCGGGCCGACGCCCTGCACTTCGCCGGGGCCGTGTTCACCAACCTCAGCCAGGACCATCTAGACTTCCACTCCTCCATGGAGGACTACTTCGTGGCGAAGGCGTCCCTGTTCGACCCGGCCCGGACCGCCGTCGCGGTGATTGGCGTGGCGGACCGGTGGGGCCGCCGGCTCGCCGAACGGCATCCCGGCGCGATCACGTTCGCCGTCGAGGGGCCGGCCGACTGGACGGCCCGGGACGTCTCCTACGGGCCGACCGGCACGCTGCTGCGCGCCGAGGGCCCGGACGGGCTGCGGGTGGATCTGTCGGTGCCGCTGCCCGGTGCCTTCAACGTCGCCAACGCGCTCGGCGCGTTGGCGCTGCTCGTCGCCGTCGGGGTCCCCCCGGCCACGGCGGCGGCGGGGATCGGCTCCCTGCCCGAGGTGCCCGGCCGGATGGAGCGGGTCGACGCCGGCCAGCCGTTCCTGGCCCTGGTCGACTTCGCGCACACCCCGGGCGCGGTCACAACGCTGCTAGAGACGGTTCGCCCGCTGGTGAAGGGCAGGGTCATCGTCGTGCTCGGCTGCGGTGGCGACCGCGACCGCGGCAAGCGCCCGTTGATGGGGGCTGCCGCGGCGACACTCGCCGACATCGCGATCTTCACGAACGACAATCCGCGCTCGGAGGATCCGGCGGAGATCCTCGCCCAGATTCTCGCCGGGGTCACGGCGCTGTTGGCCACGGACTCGGCTACGGCTACGGTCCTGGTCGAACCGGACCGCGCCGCGGCCATCGCGGCCGCCGTGGCCGAGGCCGGGCCTCAGGACGCCGTCGTTGTCGCCGGCAAGGGTCATGAGCCGGGCCAGGAACAGGCGGGGGTGGTGACCCCCTTCGACGATCGGGTCGCCCTGCGCGCCGCGCTCTCCTCGGTGGAGAGGAGATGATCCCGCTGACCCTGGCCGAGGTCGCATCGGCGACCGGCGGCCGGCTCGACGCGGTGCCCGACCCGGGCGTCACGGTGCGTTCGGTCGTCATCGACTCCCGCGAGGTCCGCGACGCCGCCTTGTTCGTCGCCCTGGCCGGCAGCCGGGTCGACGGGCACGACTTCGCCGCCGCCGCCGTCGCCGCCGGCGCGCCCGCTGTGCTCGCCGCCCGGTCGGTGGGCGAGCCGGCCGTCATTGTCCCCGATCCGCCTTCGGCGCTCGCCGCGCTCGCCGCGCACGTCCGTGACCTGGCCGCCGCCACCGTGGTCGCCGTGACCGGGTCGGCGGGCAAGACGACGACCAAGGACTTGCTCGCCGACGTGCTGGCCGGGCTCGCCCCGACGGTGGCCGCGCCCGGCTCGTTCAACAACGAGATCGGACTGCCGCTGACGCTGCTGCGCACCGAGCCGGACACGGCGTTCGTCGTCTTGGAGATGGGTGCCCGCGGCCCGGGGCACATCGCCACCCTCTGCGCGGTGGCCCGCCCGGCGGTGGGGATGGTCCTCAACGTCGGCAGTGCCCACCTGGGCGAGTACGCCGACGGCCGGCTGGGGATCGCCGCGGCCAAGGGCGAGCTTGCCGAGGCCGCGAGCGAGGCCGTCGTGCTCAACGCCGACGACCCGCTGGTCGCGGCGATGGCGGCTCGGACGACGGCCGAAGTGATCACTTTCGGGGAGGGCGGACGGGCCGACGTGCGGGCCGGTGCCGTCGATGTCGACCGGCTGGGCCGCGCCTCGTTCGACTTGCTGGCGTACGGCGAGCAGCACCGGGTGACCCTCGGGCTCGCCGGCGCGCACCAGGTGCCGAACGCGTTGGCCGCGGCGGCCGTCGCGATCCGGTTGGGGCTGTCCCCGGACCGGGTCGCCGCGGCGCTGTCCGCCGCCCGCCCGCGCAGCCGGTGGCGGATGGAGGTGACCACCACTGCGGCCGGGGTGGTGGTCGTCAACGACGCCTACAACGCGAACCCGGAGTCGATGCGGGCGGCGCTGAAGGCGTTGGTGGGCATGCGGGGGAAGGGCCGGGCGTTCGCGGTGCTCGGTCCGATGGGGGAACTCGGTGACGCCGCCGCCGCCGAGCACGACGTGCTCGGCCGGTTCGCGGTCCGCCTCGGGGTCGATCGACTGATCGCGGTGGGTCCGGCGGCCCGCCGCATCCACCTGGGCGCCTCGCTGGAAGGCTCCTGGGATGGGGAGTCGGTGGAGGTGACCGACGCCGACGAGGCGGTGGCCCTGGTGGCCGCGCAGGCCGGACCGGACGACGTGGTACTGGTCAAGGCCAGCCGGTCCTTCGGTCTGGAACGGGTCGCCGAGGCGTTGGTGACCAGATTCGGCGTCCTCGGCGCCGGGATCGAGGGGACATGACGGCGGACGGCTGGCTCCACACACGCGGACCCGCGCGGGTGACGCACGCGTGAGAGGCGTTCTTATCGCGGCCATGGTCGCGTTGGTCGTGTCGTTGCTGGGCACACCCTGGGTGATCCGGCTCTTCCGCCGGCAGGGATACGGCCAGGAGATCCGCGAGGACGGGCCGTCCAGCCATCTGACCAAGCGGGGCACCCCCACGATGGGGGGCACCGTCATCATCGTCGCTACCCTGGCCGGGTACTTCCTGGCCCACCTGGTGACCGGTATCGGGTTCACCGCGTCGGGTCTGCTCGTGCTGATGGTGATGACCGGACTCGGCCTGGTCGGTTTCCTGGACGACTACATCAAGATTCGTAAGCAGCGCAGCCTCGGGCTCACCGCCCGGATGAAGTTCACCGGGCAGGCCGCGGTCGCGATCGTCTTCGGCCTGCTAGCCGTCCGGTTCAAGAACGACGCCGGGCTGCTCCCCGGCTCGACGTACATCTCGATCGTGCGGGACACGAGCTTCTCCGTCGGCATCATCGCCTTTCCCCTGCTGGCCTGGATCATCATCGCCGCGACCTCTAACGCGGTGAACCTCACCGACGGCCTCGACGGCCTCGCGGCCGGCACCTCGGCGATGGTGTTCGGCGCGTACGTCATCATCTCCTTCTGGCAGTTCGGCAACCTGTGCGAGCCGCACGCGGCCGAGGCGGGCTGTTACCTCGTGCGTGATCCCCTCGACGTCGCGCTGGTCGCGGCGGCGGCGATGGGGGCCTGTTTCGGGTTCCTGTGGTGGAACGCCAGCCCGGCGAAGATCTTCATGGGGGACACCGGGTCGCTCGCGCTGGGCGGCGCCTTCGCCAGCATCGCGATCGTCAGCCGGACCGAGTTGCTTCTCGTCGTCCTCGGCGGCCTGTTCGTCATCGAGACCATGTCCGTGATGATCCAGGTCGCGTTCTTCAAGGCGACGAGGAAACGCGTGTTCAACATGGCGCCGATCCATCACCATTTCGAGCTTGCCGAATGGCCCGAGACGACGGTGATCATCCGATTCTGGATCGTCTCGGGACTCGCGGTGGCCTTCGGCCTGGGCCTGTTCTACGCGGAGTTCCTCTCCCACGGAGGTGGCTGACGCCATGACGGGCGACGGCCAGGGCCCGGGCGACCTCGCGACCCCGACCTCCTGGGCGGGTCTGCCCGTGCTGGTCGTCGGGATCGGGGTCTCCGGGCTCGCCGCGGCTCGGGCACTGCTTGCCCGCGGCGCGCGGGTCCGGGTCGTCGACGCCGACGACTCCCCACGTCACCAGGGTGCGGCCGCGACGCTGCGGGCGCTCGGGGCCGAGGTGGACCTCGGCGGCCTGCCGGCCGATCCCGGGGACAGCACGCTGGTCGTCACCTCGCCCGGCGTCCCGCCGACGGCCCCGCTGATCATCGGGGCGGCCGGCGCCGGGATCCCGGTCTGGGGGGAGGTGGAGCTCGCCTGGCGGTGGCGGGGTGGGAGCCGGTGGCTCGCCGTCACGGGAACGAACGGCAAGACGACAACCACCGAGATGCTCGGCGCGATGCTCGCCGCCGGTGGCCGGCGATCCACCACCGCCGGGAACATCGGGACCCCGATCGTGGACGCGGTCGCCGCCGAGCCGCCCTACGAGACCCTCGCGGTGGAACTGTCCAGCTTCCAGCTCCATTACACCCACACCATGGCCCCCCTCGCCGCGGCCGTGCTCAACGTCGCCCCCGACCATCTCGACTGGCACGGGGGCGCGGCGGCCTATGCGGCGGCGAAGGCGAGGATCTGGCGTCGTCCCGGGACGACCGCGATCGGCAATGCCGACGACGCCACCAGCGCGGACCTGCTCGCCGCCGCTCCGGGGCGGCGGGTCCTGTTCGGTCTCGACCCGGCGGCCCGGCCGCGGCCCGGCCTGACCGTCGTCGACGGCCATCTCGTCGACGACGCCTTCGGCGGCGGGCGGCTGGTCGCCGTCCGCGACCTCGCGCTGACCAGCCCGCACATGATCTCCAATGCGCTGGCCGCCGCCGCGCTCGCCCGCGCCGAGGGCGTTGGCCCGGCCGTGATCGGCACGGCGCTTGTCGCCTTCCGGCCCGGCGCCCACCGCAACGCCGAGGTGGCCGTCATCGACGGGGTCCGCTGGGTGGATGACAGCAAGGCGACGAACCCACACGCCGCTGCCGCGTCGCTGGCCGGCTACCCCTCGGTGGTATGGATCGCGGGCGGCCTCAACAAGGGCCTCGCCTTCGACGATCTCGTCCGCGACGCGCGCCGGGTGCTGCGCGCCGCGGTCCTCATCGGGCGCTGCGCTGATGAGATCGCCGCCGCTCTCGCCCGACACGCCCCCGATGTCCCCATGGAACGGGCTGACGGCATGGACGATGCGGTGAAGGCTGCGGCGGCGTTCGCGACCACCGGTGACACGGTGCTCCTGGCACCGGCCGCGGCCTCGATGGACATGTTCCGGGACTACGCGGCGCGCGGAGATCTGTTCGCGGCGGCGGTCCGCGCACGAGAGGGGTAACCGTGGCGGGGTCGGGAGCGTCGTCGCCGCCGTCCACCGGGACGTCGGCGCGGCCCGCGCGGGCGGCGCGGGCGGCGCGAGGGCCCAAAACCGTGCGAACCGGCTCCGCGGCCGAGCCCGACTCCGCCGGTGGGGGAACCGGCGCGGCGGACGGGGCCGAAGCACGGCTGCCGCTGCTCGACCGGCCGTTGGCGTCCTACTACCTGCTGCTGTCCTCGGCCGGTCTGCTACTGGTGCTCGGCCTGGTCATGGTCCTGTCGGCGTCGAGCGTGCGCTCCTACGCCGACTCCGGCTCCTCCTACACGCTGTTCATCCGGCAGGCGATCTGGGTCGCGATCGGTCTGCCGGTGGTCGCCGTTGCCTCCCGGCTGCCCGTGCGGGTCTTCCGCGCCTTTGCCTACCCGTTGTTGCTCGGGACCGTGCTGATGCTGATGGTGGTGCTCATCCCGGGTATCGGCAGCGTGCGCGGTGGCGCCCGTCAGTGGATCGTCGTCGGGCCGATTACGATCCAGCCCAGCGAGTTGGCAAAGATCGCCCTTGTGCTGTGGTGCTCGGATCTGCTGGTCCGCAAACGGCGGCTGCTGTCCGACCCCAAACACCTGCTCGTTCCGCTGGTCCCGGTGTTCCTGTTCATCGACCTGCTGCTGCTGCTCGAACCGGATCTCGGCGGGGCGATCTGCGTGACCGTCGTGCCGTTGACCGTGCTGTGGGTGATCGGTACCCCGATGCGCCTCTACACCGGGATC
The DNA here is from genome assembly GCF_977946435.1 of Frankia sp. CgKIO3. NCBI lineage: Bacteria > Bacillati > Actinomycetota > Actinomycetes > Frankiales > Frankiaceae > Frankia > Frankia sp. CgKIO3. The sequence continues at coordinate 10,881 of NZ_CDWTMO010000118.1, forward strand.
CTGGGATCGATGGCCGCCGCGGCGGCGGTCCTCGCCGTGGTCGAGCCCTACCGCATCCGGCGCCTGCTGTCGTTCACCGATCCGTTCGCCGACGCGCACGGCGACGGTTTCCAGGCTGTGCAGGGCATCTATGCCCTGTCGACCGGCGGCTGGTGGGGGGAGGGCCTCGGCGCCTCCCGGGAGAAGTGGCCGCAGTTACTGCCTGCGGTGCACACCGACTTCATTCTCGCGATCATCGGCGAGGAACTCGGGCTGGTCGGCAGCCTGGTGGTGGTGGGTCTGTTCGGCGTGCTGGGATACGCGGGACTGCGGATCGCGCACCGTTGTGACGAGCTGTTCGTCCGGCTCGCCGCCGCAGGGGTCACCGCCTGGATCCTCGTCCAGGCGATGGTCAACATGGGTGCCGTCGTGGGTCTGCTGCCGATCACCGGCGTCACCCTTCCGCTGGTGTCGTTCGGTGGCTCCGCGTTGCTGCCGACCCTCGCGGCCCTCGGCATGCTGCTCTCCTTCGCCCGGTCCGAGCCGGCCGCGGCCGAGTTCTTGTCCCGACGGGCCGAGGAACGCCACGCCGCGCGCCTCGCCGCGGCCGGCCGGCGCCGCCAGCGCTGGCGGCGCCGCCGGGGCCGCCGACCGGACCTCGGCCTCGTACCGGTCGACGGCGCGCGGTCGGGTCCGGTGGGTCCGGTGGGTCCGATGCCGGAGTCCGGGTCGGGGCGTTCGTCGGGGCGCATATCATCCCGCGTGCGGGCCCGGGTGACCGGGCCCGGGCTGCCCGGGAGACGGCGTGATGTGTCATCGTCTTGACCGATGTTGCGAAGCGTAGTGCTCGCCGGCGGCGGGACAGCCGGCCACGTGGAACCCGCACTCGCCGTCGCGGACGCGCTGCGGGCGACCGACTCCCGGGTGCGGCTGACCCTGCTCGGCACCACGACCGGTTTGGAGGCGCGCTTGGTGCCCGCCCGGGGCCATGAGCTGGCGACGGTGCCGAAGGTCCCGATGCCGCGCCGCCTCACCCCGGCCGTGTTCAAGCTGCCCGCCCGGTTCGTCGACGCGATCCGTCAGGCAGGGGAGACCCTCGACCGGATTCGGGCGGACGTGGTCGTGGGGTTCGGTGGATACGTGTCCGCGCCCGCGTACCTCGCCGCCCGGCGCCGCGGCATCCCGATCGTGGTGCACGAGGCGAACCCGCTGCCAGGGCTGGCCAACCGGCTCGGCGCCCGGCTCACCCCGTTCGTCGCCACGTCCTACCCGAGCACGTCCCTGCGCGGCGCGACGCTCACCGGGATCCCGCTGCGGGGGGAGATCCTCACCCTCGACCGTTCCCCGGCCGCGATACGGGCCGCCCGGGCGCGCTACGGGCTCGACCCACACCGGCCGACCCTGCTCGTCTTCGGCGGCTCGCAGGGCGCCCGCTCGCTCAACCAGGTGATGACGGCGGCGGCGCATCCCCTTGCCGCCGCCGGAATCCAGGTGCTGCACGCGACCGGGCCGAAGAACTTCGACGAGGTCGCCGCAGCGCTGCCCCTCGACCTGCCCACGCCGTACGAGCTGCGGCCGTACCTCGACCACATCCCCTCGGCCTATGCCGCGGCCGACATGACCCTGTGCCGGTCGGGCGCGATGACGTGCGCGGAACTCGCCGCGGTGGGGCTCCCGGCGGTCTACGTCCCCTTGCCGCACGGCAACGGTGAGCAGCGCCGCAACGCGCTGCCGACGGTGGAGGCCGGCGGTGGTCTCCTCGTCGACGACGCCGAGCTCAGCGCGTCCTGGCTGCTCGAGAACGCGCTGCCGGTGCTCATCTCCGCCGAACGGCTGGCGAAGATGTCGGCCGCCTGTGCCGGCAGCGGCTATCCCCAGGCCGCCGCCGCGATCGTCGCCATGATCCGGGACGCCGCCGCCACCCGGCGGCGATCCCGCCCGCGGCACGCGGCTCCCTGACCGCTCCGCCGTCGCTGACCGCTGGGCAGCCAAGGGGGCGCCCAACGCTGGCCGGTCACCGCAGCGTGACCAGCACGACCACCGGGATCTCCCGTTCCACCTGCTCCTGGTGGCCGCGGATTCCCGGCATCGTCTCGACCAGTGCCTCGTAGAGCCGCTGCCGCTCGTCCCCGGTGGCGGTCAACGCCTCGGCCTCGAATCGGTCGGTGCCGAGCTCCACCACGACTTTCGGCTCGGCCGTCAGGTTCTGGTACCAGTCCGGATGCCGCGGGGCGGCCATGTTGGACGCGAAGACGACGATGCGGCCGGGACCGCCGTCCACGACGTACCCCAGCGGGGTGGTGTGCTCCTTCCGGCTGCGCCGTCCGGTCGTCGTCACGAGCACCAGCCTGGAACCGGGCAGCGTCTTCTCCAACGCGCCGCCAGTCGCCCGGTACTCGGCGATCACGGTCTGGTTGACCGCCCTGACGTCGAAGCCAGGTCTGCGCGGGTCCTGCGTGTCGGCCATCGTCTCGATCCTCACCTGTCGCCGCCGGCCATGCCGGCGGGGGCGTGTTGCGGCAGTCAACCATCGACGCCGGGCAACAGCCGGCAGGATCACCGCCCGGGACGTCGCGCCGGCGTTACCGGGCCCGCGGCGCGGCGCCGCTTTCACGCCGGGGAGGAGACGCCGTCTCACAGGCATCGGATGGCACTTCTTTGTATGAGAAAATTAAAGCTTTTCTTATTTTCGACAGTACCCCACCGCCGTTTGGACGGCCGT
>NZ_CDWTMO010000119.1:0-5964 GCF_977946435.1 Frankia sp. CgKIO3
GCCACCCACACGCTGACCGCACCGGTGGATCCGGCCCGCCCGGGCGGTGCCGGATCCACCGGTGCGGTCAGCGTGTGGGTGGCGGTCAGCGTGTGGGTGTAGGGATGATGCGGTCCGGCCAGTACCGCGGCGGCCGGGCCGATCTCCACGATCCGGCCCCGGTGCAGGACGGCGACCCGGTCGGCGAGGTAGCCGACGACGGCCAGGTCGTGCGAGACGAACAGGTAGGACACGCCGTCGGCGTCCCGGGTGGTGGCGAGCAGCTCGAGCACCGCGGCCTGGACGCTGACGTCAAGCGCGGACACCGGCTCGTCGCAGACGATCAGCTTGGGATCGCCCGCGAGGGCCCGGCCGATCGCGACGCGTTGCTTCTGACCGCCCGACAGCCTCGGCGTCATCACCGGCAGCAGCCGGGAGCCGAACTCGACGCGCCCGGCAAGGTCGGCGACCGTGCCCTCGCCGCCCGGCGCAGCACCGTGGCGACGGTGTGCCGGGGATTGAGGGTGGTATCGAGGTCCTGGAAGACCATCTGCACGCGTCGGCGGTTGTCCGCGCGGCGGCGGAACAGCGATGCCGGTAGCGGCCGGCCAGCGAGCCGGATCTCGCCGGGTCCGTCCAGGCCCAGTCCCACCACGGCCCGGGCAAGGGTCGTCTTCCCGCTGCCGGACTCCCCGACAAGGCCGAGTACCTCCCCGTGGCCGATGTCGAGGTCGATACCGGTGAGCACGGGTGTCCGGCCATAGCTGCGGGACAGCCCCCGCACGGTCAGCAGCCCCGGCCGGGCCTCCCGCGGGGCCACGCCGACGACCTGTTCGGGACGGCGCAGCAGTCCGACGCGGTCGCCGTGATGGCAGCGCACCGTGTGCCCATCGTGCCCGCCGGGTCCGTCCGGGGAGTCGACGACGGGGGCAAGCGGCGACTCGGACGCACGGCACACATCGTCGGCGAGCGCACACCGGTCGACGAAGATGCAGCCCACCGGCCGGTCGGTCGGCGACGGCGGCTGCCCGGGCACCGCCGGTATCCTGCGTTCCCGCCTGCTCACCCCCACCCGCGGGACGGCGGCGACGAGGGCGGCGGTGTAGGGGTGGCCAGGCGCGGTGAGCAGGTCGGCCGCCGTGCCCTGTTCGACCAGGCGGCCCGCGTACAGTACGCCCACCCGGTCACAGGTACGCGCCACCAGTTCAAGATCATGGCTGACAAGCATGACGGCGGCGTCGATCCGGCGCCGCAGCGCCTGGATCAGGTCGAGGACCTCCCGCTCGACGGCGGCGTCAAGGCCGGTGGTCGGCTCGTCGAGGACGAGCAGGCGGGGGCTGCCGGCGAGGGCCGCGGCGATGCCGACCCGCTGCTGCTGGCCCCCGGAGAGTTCGTGCGGCCAGCGTCGCGCGATCGTCGCGGGCTCGGGCAGCCGCACCGCGCCGAGCAGCTCGACGGCCCGCGCCCGGGCCTCGGCCCGGGACAGCCCCCCCCCAGCCGGCAGGCCTCCGCCACCTGCGCGCCAACCCGCACGGTGGGGTCCAGGCTGCTGCTCGTGCCCTGGTGGACCATGGCGAAGGCGTCGGCCCGCCACCGCCGGCGCTCCCGGGCGGACAGGGCCCGCATGTCGACCCCGTCGAGCACGATGCGGCCGGCGTCGATGGCACCCCCGCCGGGCAGCACGCCCGCGAGCGCCGCGGCCAGCGTGCTCTTGCCGCACCCCGACTCTCCGACCAGGCCGTAGGTCTCACCGGGTCGGACCCGCAGGCTGACGCCGTCGACGGCGACGGCCGGTCCGCCGGACGACGGGTAGCTCACCGTCAGTCCTTCGACGACAAGCCCCCCGGCGGCCACGGCCTCGCCCACCACCCCGTCGCCCACCACCGCGTCGCTCACCACCGCGCGGCCTGTTCCCGCAGGTTGTCGGCGATCAGCGCGACACCGATGACGAGACTTCCGACGGCGAGCGCCGGGAACAGCACCGTCCACCAGCCCTGCTGGAGGAAGACGCCGGTTGTCGGCCACGGAGGCCCACCACTCCGGGGATCCCGGTGGCTGGCCGAGTCCGAGAAAGGACAGGGTCGAGGCGGCGAAGACCGCGTCGCCCAGCCTCGACGTCGCCTCGACCAGCACGGTTCCGGTCACGTTGGGCAGCACCTCCCGCCACAGCAGCGACCAGAACGGCTCGCCACGCAGCCGGGCGGCCTCGACATAGGGCTTCTCCCGCTCGACCAGCACGGCCGCCCGCACGCTGCGGGTCACGATCGGGACGAAGAACGTTCCGATGACCAGGACGAGGGTGGTCGTCGAGCGGCCCACAAGTGCCACCACCACCACGGCCGCGACCAGATTCGGGAAGACAGCGAGCACATCGACGACCCGCATCACGATCTCGTCGAACAGGCCGCGCCGCGCGCCGCACACGAGCCCGAGCAAGCTTCCGACCGCCACCCCGAGCGCGGTCGCCAGCGGAGCGACCTCGAGCACCGGGCGGGCTCCTGCCATCACCCGCGACAGCACGTCCCGGCCGAACTGGTCGGTGCCGAACAGGTGCCCGCCGCCCGGCCCCAGCATCCGCTGGGACGGATGCTGGGCCATCGGATCCGCCGGCGCCAGCTGCGGCCAGAACACCGCGACGACGACCCAGCTGACCAGCAGGAACGCGCCGACCACGGAGCCAGCCCGGAAGCCAGCCCGGGAGCCGACCGTGACGCTCGCCGCGGAATCCACCGCGGTGTCGTTCACCGCGCCCTCCCCACCCGTACGCGCGGATCGAGCAGCGCGTACACCAGGTCTGCGACGACGTAGATGCCCATCCCCACCGCGCCGAGCACGATCGCGCCGGCCTGCAGGGTCGGCACGTCCTTGCTGGTCGCCGACGACAGCAGCAGGTCGCCGATGCCCTGGTAGCCGAACAGCAGCTCGACGGTCACCAGTCCCGCGAGCAGGAACTGCAGCTGCACGGCGAGCGCGCTCGTCGCCGGCACCAGCGAGTTGCGCAGCACGTGCCCGCGCACGAGCTGCGCCTCGGACATGCCACGCACCCGCATTGCCCGGATGAACGGGCTGGCGAGGACCGCGACCGTGCTCGCCCGCACGTGCCTGGCGACATAGCCGGTGCACAGCAGGACCAGGCAGACCGCGGGCAGCAGCAGATGCCGGATCAAGGTCAGCGGACCGGCCCCCGGCGGTGCCTGCGCCGACGAGGGCAGCCAGTGCAGCTTCACGCTGAAGAGGACCAGCAACACGACGCCGGTGACGAACTCGGGAACGGCACCGAGGCTTAGGCCTGTGACGCTGAAGATCCGGTCGGTCAGCCGCCCCTCGCGCAATCCCGCCGCAAGGCCGAGCGCCAGCGCGACAGGGACCAGCAGGACGAAGGCGAGCAGGGCAAGCGTCGCGCTGTCGAGCAGACGCTCGATCACTAGCGGGCGGACGTCGACTCCGAGCGTGTAGGAGCGCCCCCAGTCACCGGTGGCGAACCCACCCAGCCAGTGCAGGTAGCGGGGCACCAGCGGCTCGTCGAGACGCAACTGGTGGCGCAGCGCGTCCACCGACGTCTGGCTGGCCTCCCCGCCCAACACGACGCGCGCCACGTCGCCGGGGATCAGTTCGGTGGCGATGAACACCAGGAAGCTGACCGCCAGCATGGTGACGGGGATCGTCGCCAGCCGCCAGGCCAGGAAACGCACCATGCCGGATCAGGCCCGGCTCACGGTTGTCAGGTCGAGGAAGGCCGACGGGTGGGCGCGTAGCCCCCTGACCCGGTCGGACCGGTAGGCCCGGACGGCCCCGGACCACACGGTGATGATGACCGGCACGTCCTCGTGAAGGGCCCGCGCGATGATCTCGGCCTGCTTCTTCCGCTCGGCGGGGTCGGTCGCGGCGTCGTAGGCGTCGGCCGCGGCGTCCAGGGCGGGGTTGGCGTACTTCGAACCGTTCCAGACCGCGTGGCTCTTCACCATCGGGATGATGAACTGGCTTGGCGTCGGGCGGCCCACCCAGCCGACGAGGTTCGCGGTGGTGAACAGCCAGGGGGTGTCGGTCTCCTGGTTGCCGCCGTAGAACGCATCGGAGGTCTGCTGGTCGAGATCGACCGTGATCCCCACCTGCTTGAGCTGGTCCTGGATGACCAGCGCGTAGGCCTTGTTCGGGGCGCCGAAACTGAGAGTGAACCGCAGGTTCTCGACCCCCGCAGCGGACAGCAGCGACCGGGCCTTCGCCGCGTCCTTCGCGCGTTGCGCGAGGTCCTTCGGGGCGGCCGCGAACGCGGGCGCGAGAAGGTGGTCGTTGCCGAGGACGCCGACCCCGTTGTAGACGGAGGCGAGGACACCCGGCCGGTCCAACGCGTAGGCGATGGCCTGCCGGACCTCCTTCTTCGTGAACGGTGGCTTGTCGACGCGCAGGGTGAACGCGGTCAGGCTGGTACCGCTGACCTTGTCGACGGCGATGGAGTTGCTTCCGGCGATCGGGACGACGAGGTCGGCCTCGGACAGGATATGCGCGTCGATGGCGCCGCTCTGCAATGCCAGCAGGTCGGCCTGGGCGTCCTTGTGGAAGGTCACCTTGACGCCGTCGAGGTAGGGCTTGCCGGCGTCCCGGTACTTCGGGTTGCGGCGCAGCGAGGCTCCCTGGCCGACGTCGTAGGAGTCGAGCCGGAACGGCCCGGTGCCGATCGCCTTCGTGGCGAACGTGCCGACCTTGTAGTCGCTCTTGAGCACGACCGCGTTGTAGTTGCCCGCGGAGACCAGGTAAGGGAAGTCGGAGAACGGCCGCTCGAGGTGGAAAACCACCGTGTCCGCCCCCGACACCGCCACGCCGCCGGCCTTGAGGACTGACGCGAAGGCGGACAGGGCGGCGGACTTGTTCGCCGGGTCCAGCAGCCGGTCGAACGACGCCTTCACGGTCGGCGCGTCCAGCGGGATGCCGTCGGAGAAGAGCACGCCCTTGCGCAACGTGAACGACCAGGTGCGTCCCGCGTCGGACGACGTCCACCCGGTCGCGAGCTGAGGGCGGAGCTGGAAGTCTGGATCGAGCCAGATCAGGTACTCGGCGACAAGCTGGACCAGCGCGATCGCGGTGCCGTCGTACATGATCACCGGGTCCAGCGCGGTGGGCGGCGTCGGAGCCCCCAGGGTGATCAGGCCGCCGCGCCGGCCTCCCGCGGCGCCCGACGCGCCGGCCGCGCCCGTGTCCGCGCTGGATCCGGAGCTGCCGCAGGCCGCGAGGAACGCGGCGATGCCGCCCGCACCGGCACCGCCCAGCAGGCCACGGCGGGTGAGCAGGGCCCGCACGGGATGCTCGGCGGCGGAGGACGTCCGATTCCCGGCGATGTCGATCGGGGAAGTAGGAAATGACGACATGGATATGGATCCTTTGCGTGATGAACGAGGAGGACGAACGAGGAGGAGGAGGAAGAGGAGGACGGGCGTCGCACCGCGATGGTCGCGACGTGGAAGTGTGAAGTGTGGGTCAGTGCCAGATCACCCGAACGACACGTGCCCGTCCAGAAAATCGGCGATCGGATCCGACACCCGACCCCGGCAATTATCCGGGAGAAGGACCGTCAAAATCTGGAGGAAATTTTCGGAAACAATGTTGACCGCTAAATCCACGCGACGTGCGGTCAGCTCGTTCTCCCCGTCAGCGACAACACAGGGAGCTTGCGACGCGGCGGAGGTCGAGATACCTCCGGGCAACAAATGCCCACTTCAACATCACACTCTGACCATAGCCGAGGGTCGGGCACAGCGCAATGACACGCACCCATACAACCTTGAGTACATGAGCGATATACGTTCCGTATGCCATACGGAATGGAGTTGCTGAACGACAGCCGTCCACGTTGCTCACGATCTGCTGGCTTACGCCGGGCAGCTAGCGGCCCGGCCCACCCACGCCTACCTGCCCTTCGATCTGACCGTTCCCCCGGACACGCCACCGCGCGAGGTGCTCCAGGTCATCACCGCATGCGGTGGACTGCTC
>NZ_CDWTMO010000119.1:6477-13986 GCF_977946435.1 Frankia sp. CgKIO3
TCAGCAGCGCGCTGGCCACCGCCGACCCCGCAACGCAGGCCTGGCATTGGGGGCCATGCGATCCCGAGGGCTTCGCGGTGATGGGCGTCGCCGACACCCTCCTCCATACCTGGGACATCGCCGCGGGGCTGACGGTCTCTTGGCGGTTCCCAGCGCTCCTGGGCATACGGGTGCTTCGCCGTCTGTTCCCCGATGCACCGGACGGAGACCCGGCTTAGGTGCTGCTGTGGTGCACCGGCCGGAGTGAGCTCGACGGCCGGCCTCGACGCACTTCTTGGAGGTGGGAGGCGACCACCAGGGCACGGCCATTCCAGCAGCCCGCTCCACAGGTCTGACCCGGTTCAGCGTTCTGTGAGCGGTCCACCGGCCTGCCCGCGAGGTGGGCGGATCCGCTCCACTCGGCCAACGGTTTCCGGCGGACCGATATCACCGACCGTTCCCAGGATACCCTCGAACCCGCCCGTCCCGCCTTCGCCGCGTTCCGGGACCTCCCGGTGGCCCGGCAGAACCACTTCCCGTTCGACTCGCTCGAGGATTTCATCGAGAACGGTTCCGCGCTCGCCGGGTCCGCCGAGCAGGTAACCGAGAAACTACTCGACCTCCACCGGCTGTTCGGCAACCAGGTGCTCGGTGTCGGGGTGGAGGGTTTCTTCTTCGCCTGTCGCCGACGGTCGGCGGGCGCCGGCCGTGGGATCCGGGTCGGCATACGGCGGCCGTGAGTACGGATCAGCGTGCGGCAGTGGTGAACACCCGGTCCTCGCCGTCGGACGTGTCGCACACCCCGGCGACCGCTCCGACCGCCGGAGTGGCGGCGATGACGGCTTCCAGCAAGATGCGGGCGGTGGCGAGGTCATCGATGGCCGTGGCGATCCGGTCCCGTTCCCGCTGGAGGTGGGGCAGCAGCTCGGCCGCTCGGCAGCCCGGATGCCCTGACCTGGACGCTACAGTCTTCAGGCAACCCGTCCACGACACGGAGACATCACGACCCTCCATAATCGGCACCCATGTAGACTCTTCCGACATCGACGCTTAAGATAACCTAATGCCTGATCTCGGGGACTACATAGGCATCACCTCAGGAGCTGCCGACCGCCAATGGGCCCGGGTGCTGGCCCGCATGCCGCGCTCATCCGAGGTGAAAGCTCGCCAGGAGACGTTCACTCCCGTCGAGACGCTTCTCTGCCTAGCCGCCTCCTTGAACGTCAACCACCGTCACTACGGGGGGTCGACGAGCCATAAAGCGCCATCACCAGTGCCCGAGCTTGCACGACTGTTCCGCCGCACACCCGCTTCGATCCTTGCAAAGATGGCGAACCTCGACGGCTCCCGGCCGAACGGTGCACGCCATGAAGTCGAGACCGCCGCCATTCTGCTCAACGACCCGAACCGCCTCTCCGCCATCTACACGATGATCCTCGCCGCGGGAAGCGCCGCCGGGGTCACCGCCACCGATCTGCCCGACTTCCTCGGCCTCGGCGACGACCCCCTGCTTCTACTTGGGCAGGATGATCTAGCCGACACCGACATCCAGGACGCCTTCACCACATCACATCCTGGAGATTCCACCGAACATCCCGTAGATCCGATCACTACCAGGGTATTAATCGGCGCCGCCCGCGTCGGTCAACATCGCTTCGCCCGCGAGGTGCTAGCCAACTGTGGCCAACACTGCGTGTTCTGCGGCCTCACCCCCAGTGGCGATCTCCTGCGGCGACGCCTTCTCCGCGCCTCACACATCAAGCCATGGCGGACCTGTACCAACCGGGAACGTCTCGACGTCACCAACGGTCTCGCTGCCTGCCCCAACCACGATGCCGCCTTTGATGCCGGTCTGCTCTACCTCACCGACGACCTTACAATCCAGGTGAGCCCGGCTCTCGCCAAAGCCATGGACGAGGACCCAGGGACGGCTGCAGCGTTTGGTCGTCCACCACTTGCTAATAACCTTCTTCTACCCACCACCGCCGCCCTGCCTCGTGTAACCTATCTCGATTGGCATCGACGTCACCTTGTCTCGCCACGACCTGTTGCGCCGGGAATCTGGCAGACGAATGGCCTCGCTTCCGATCTCACTTACCTGCATTCATCACCGGTCATGTAAGAACTGCGGATCCCTCTGCCTCCGTGTTAGGCTGGGCAGACACCGCCGGGCTGAGGAATGCCGAGGGCGAAGCAGCAGCAGGTCGCGCACCCGTTCGCCGAGTACCCGCCGGAGCGTACACCCGGGCTCGCACGCTCACCAACGGACCGCCAATAGCCCGGAACGCCCTGGTGCAGATAGCTACCATCACAAGACATGACCTCCGATGCCACAGGTGACGGCTCTCCGAGGATCAACGACGAACCGGCCGTGTCCAGTCGGCCGCGGGTGGCGAACCGGCCGGCACCGCTGCGCCCAGCCGGGCCCGTGGACCTGCGCAGCGACACCGTGACCCGGCCGACCGCGGCGATGCGCCGGGCCATGGCGTCAGCCGAGGTGGGCGACGACCACTACGGCGAGGATCCGTCCGTCCGCGCGCTGGAGTAGTACACCGCGGACCTGCTCGGCCACGAGGCCGCCGTGTTCGTGCTGAGCGGGACCATGGGCAACTTCGTCGCGTTGCGGTCCAGCGCACCGGTCGGCACCGAGATCATCACCGACACCGAGGCCCACATCGTCACCTACGAGCTCGGCGGGGTGCAGACCCGCACCCTGCCCGGCCTCACCGCGGCGGCGGACCTGGCGGACGTGGCCGCCGCGATCCGCGCGCACAGCGTCACCGGCAACTACAGCATGGTCAGGACCAGCGTGCTGGCCGTGGAGAACACCCATGCCCGCTCCGGCGGCCGGGTCTGGTCGCTCGGCCGGCTGGCGGAGTTCCGCACCATCGCCGACTCCGCCGACGTGGCGCTGCACTGCGACGGCGCGCGGCTGTGGAACGCCGCGGTCGCGAGCGCCGTCCCGCCGCGTCGCCTCGCAGCCGCCTTCACGACCCTGTCGGTGTGCCTGTCCAAGGGGCTGGGCGCGCCGGTCGGCTCCCTGGTCGTCTGTGATGCCGGCCGCGTCGGCACCGTCCGGGAGTGGCGCCGGCGGCTCGGCGGCGGGATGCGCCAGGCCGGCGTGTTGGCCGCGGCCGGCCTGCACGCGCTGCACCACCACGTCGACCGGCTCGCGGAGGACCATCGACGCGCCGCCGAACTCGCCGCGCTGCTGGCCGACGCCGCACCCGGCCGCGTCGACCTGAAGGCGGTGGAGACCAACATGGTGCTGGTCCAGGTCACCGACGCCGGGGCCGTCGCGGCGCGCGCCGCCGAGCAGGGCGTGCTGGTCGGGGCGACCGGGCCGACCACGCTGCGGATCGTCACCCACCTCGACGTGGACGACGCGGGCATCCGCCACGCCGGGTCCGTCCTCGCCCGCCTGTTGCGCGCCCAGCCGCCGGTGGCGGCTTGAGCCGGGTCCCACCTGAGCCGGGCCGGATCCCTCGCCCCCCGGGCCAGGATGGTCACTGGCCGACGGCGCCGACGGTAACGGGCCAGCCCTCGGTTCCCGCAACGATAGTGCTGCGCCTCAGGCACATCCGCGGCGGGAACCGGGCCGGGCGGGTCAGCTCGCGGCGGCGGGCTCAGACTTGGCCGGGCCGACCAGCTTGAACACGGCGCCGGTCGGGTCGGCGGCGACCGCGAGGCGGCCGTAGGGGGTGTCCTCCGCGGGCAGCACCACCGACCCGCCGAGTTCGGCGGTCTTCGCGAGCGCCGCGTCGGTGTCCTGCACGGCGAAATACACCGACCAGTGCGCCGGGACGCCCTCGGCCAGGAAGCCCGCCGCGTCCATGATGCCGGCGAGCGCGCCCTCGTCCTTGCCGAAGGTCGTGTAGCGGAACTCCGGGGTGTCGCTGACGACGTGAACGTCCCAGCCGAACACGTCCCGGTAGAAGCCGACGGCCGCAGCGTAGTCGCGGGTGTGCAGCTCGAACCAGCCGGGGGCGCCCGGCTCGGCAAGCACCCCGAAACCACGGTGCAGCCCCGGCTGCCACATGCCGATCGCCGCGCCGGCGGCATCGGTCACGACGGCCATGACGCCGAGCTCTTCGACGGCCATCGCCGGGACGATCACCTGACCCCCGTGGTCCACAGCGGCGGCGACGGTCTTCTCGGCATCCGGCGTGGCCAGGTAGACCGACCAGCCATTCGGGACGGCCTCGTCCTGCGCGGGCATACAGCCGGCGACCTGGACACCGTCCTTCGTGAAGGTGAAGTACCCGCCGAACTCCTCAGCGGGATCCTCCGCCGTCCAGCCGAACAGCTCGCTGTAAAACGTCCGAGCCCGGGCCGGGTCGGAGGTCATCAGGTCGACCCAGCAGGGCGCTCCGGCCGGGGCGGTCTCTCGAGTAGGCATGATGTGCTCCTTCGTATCGTGCGGACCCGTATCAGGCGGACCGTGCCACATCACCTTGGACCCCGGCACCGACAGAAATTCCTCGGCGGCCATCGGCGCTTCTCCGAGCTCCAGGTGCCGCTGCGTGGCATCACGCCCAAGGTGCTCATCGAGTCCCTGCGCGGCCTGGAACGCGACGGCATCCCCACCCCGGTGGAGGTACCCCGCTGTGGAGGTACCCCCGCGGGTCGAGTGCACACTGACTCCCCTCGGGCACTCGGTCGTCTTCGGCAGGTTCGCCCCCACCCCCGCCCCCGCGCCCGGCACCCGGCTCAGTGGTGGAACGATGACTCGCCGTTCCTCCAGCGCCGCCGTCTGCGGCTACCCATCCTTGTCGATCATGTTCTTCGGGGCGCACTCGGCCATCAACCGGTCGGCGTATGGGTCCATCCAGGTGGTCACGAACGTGGCCATGTTCAGCCGCGCGTTGCCGTCGAGCATCAGCTCGTCGTGGACGATCTGGTAGACCGTCTCCGGCGCAATCGACTCCTGCGGTATCCGGAATCGCGGGACCACGACTTCCTCGCCCGACGGGACCAGGTGCGGCCGTACGTCGACCGTCCGCTCCGCCCGATCATCACTCGCCTGGCGATGTAGAGCCATCCTGGATCAACCTCCCAGCCGCGCTGCTGCGATACCGGTGTCAGGCCATGGCCCCCGAGCGGCGCAGCGAGCGGAGCACCTGCTCCTGTTGATGCGGGAGCAGCGCCGGATCGCGTGCGTCGAGCGCGCGCCGCAGCAGATCGTCCGCTCGAGTGTCCTCGCCGGCGGCACGCGCCACACCGGCGGCACGCCACAGGGCCGGGCCGCTGTCCGGCGCCGCGTCCAGGACCGCCGCGGTCTCGTCGGATGCCTCCCTCGATCGGCCGAGCCGGGCCAGCGCCAGGGCGCGGGTCGCCCGCACTTCCGTGACGCCGGCGACGTCGGGAGCCAGCCGTGTCACCCGCTCGAGATCCTCCAACACCGAAACGTCGTCCCCCAGTTCCACCCGCAGCTGTCCCCGCCCGGCAAGGGCGGCCTCCGATTCCGGAGCGATCGTCAGCACGATCGAGAAGATGGCGGCAGCCGCCCAGGGCTGGCCGGAGTACCACAGCGCCCGGGCGAGGTCGGCCTGGACGCCGGAGTCGGCCGGCAGCCGCGCGGAAGCGGCCTGAAAATCTTCGATGGCCCGGCCGTACTGACCGCCGCGCAGCAGGAGCCGGCCGATGGCGGCCAGGACACGGCCCGAACCCTCGGTGTCGGACAGCGATTCGTAGAGTTCGGCGGCCTCACGGTACCCCTGCTCCGCCTGCTCGGGCCGGGCCTGCGCCTCATCGAGCTCGGCCCGCAGGGCCAATGTCCGGGCCGTCGTCCGGGAGCCGTCCGGGCTGCGGAGCAACGCCTCGTCGACATGGCCGCGCGCGGCCACGACATCGCCGTCGGCGAAGCTCACCAGCGCGGCCTGGAGGAAATCGGCCGCACCAGCCGCACCAGCCAAGCGTCCCGCGACGGACCAGTCCGGGAAGGCCTCCTGCAGCGGCGGGATAAGGCGATCGTCGAAAAGCTCGAACCGCCGGGAACCCGAACGCCATTCACTGGCGAGGACATAGCGCTCGACCAGTGCGTCGAGGAGGGCGGTGGGCATCCCAGCGGTCGTCTCGATGCCCTCGTCGACGGCCCCCGCCGGCCGCGTTCGGTGATGAAGGTCCGGGTCAGCCAGGTGCGCACCTCCCCATCGTCGAGGTCGTGTTCCCGGGCCACGGCCACGATCGCCTGGGTCAGATACGCCCCGAGGATCATGCTCGCATCACCGGTCTCCGCCAGCTGGGCGCCGGTGACGGGTTCGGTGGCGGCGGGTTCGGTGGCGGGTCCGGCGGTGACGAGCGGGAAGCGCCAGATGGCCGTCGCCACGAGCTGGAGGTACGCCGGCTGCACCGTGCTGGCGACCAGAACGGACTCCGTCCCGGTAACGTCCACCACACGGCTGGTGACAAGGTCGTCGACGCAGGCCTGGGCGACACCCGGCGGGAGGCGTCGGCCCGCCGCCCGCAACGGTTCGGTCAGCGCCGCAGTTGCCGAGCGCCGGTCCAACGGTCCGACGGCGACCCTGGCGATCGTCGAGCCACCGGCGAGGGTGTCCTCGTAGGGCGCGAGCGCGGCCCGGTGGTTACGCCGGATCACCAGCAACAGGTGCAGGTCCGGGAGGGCGGCCACGGCCTCACCGAGAACTTCGACGAACTGGGTGCGCAACGGGTCCAGATACGGCGAGTGGGGTACGAAGAAGTCCTCGAACTGGTCCACAGCGGCCAGGATCGGCCGCGCGGAGCCGAGTTGACGGTCACGACCGGCGGCGCCGTTACCGTGCCGCTTGCTCTGGATGGCGTCCACCAGCGACCAGGTGTCGGAGTCGCCCGCCCAACATCGCAGCAACGACTCCAGGTAGGGATTTCTGGTCGAGCGGACCAGGCCCTCGTCCGCGTCCGGACCGACCGGTGGGCCCAGTCGACCGACCGGCAGCACGTCGGCGTCCGTCGAGACCAGATTCGGCAGCACGCCGGCCCGCAACAACGACGTTTTTCCGACCCCGGCCGGCCCGTGCAGGACGACCAGCCGACTTTCAAGCCATTTCGCGAGCAGGGCGTGCGCGCGGCGCGGCGCCCGAAGAAAAATTCGGCGTCGGTCTCCTGAAAGGGCGTGAGGCCGACATAGGGAGAATGGCGGGGAAGTACGGTGACCACCACTACCCCCGCGTCCCGGAATCGCTGGTCGGGTCAGGTCTTCCCCGCCTTCCTTCACAAGCAATGACCATCCTGGTAAACAAGGTAGTAAAAAGCCTCTCCCCGGCGAATCGACAGCACCCCTGACAGTACCCTTGAATGATATCCGACGCCGGGTCGCCGGAGTTCGGACGTACCACCCGAAAGCGCCTCCCGTGCACCGCGAGACGCGCACGACCGCCGAGCCGAGCGGACCCCCGCCCACGGGAGGCGTACCGCCGGTCGGTCATGGACTCGGTCATGGACTCAGTCCGCAAAGGACGGCACCGCCCGTCCGCCGTCAGTCGTGCGCTGCCGGCGCTCCGCGGGACAACAACCTAGGGATCGTCATTAAAT
>NZ_CDWTMO010000120.1:0-13453 GCF_977946435.1 Frankia sp. CgKIO3
TGCGGAAAACAAGCCTAGACGGTCGTGGCCCCGCGTCCCGCTGCGGGTCCCTGAGCCGCGTTCCCGGGCCGTTTGCGAGACCGCGTGCTCTCAGACCCGGCCGCATCCTGGGCAGGGCCGGTTCTCCGCCGCCTCCGCGAGCGGGCGCAGGGTCCCACATCCCTTGTAAGAGCAGCACACGAAGTCGGCGGGAGCCACCGTGATGACCGGTATGCCGTCCACGATGACCGTCGCAGGTGCCTCCGGGATGGGCGCGGGGTGTCGGCGGCGCCAGCCCAGCCGCCGGCTCGACCCGTTTCTGCGTGGCGAGTCGGGCATGTCCTCGTGGGTCACCACGGCCCGTTTACCATTGGACGTCCACCCTTGTTGTTCCCACGGTGTCGAGTTCAGCACACCGGCGTGGCAGGCGCGGTTGCCGGCCCGGATGGTCCCCTTCGTCCGTGGCGTCGCCTGTCGGTTGTCCTGAGCGGATCCGCGCCGGTCGGCCTCGCTCGCGTCTGCACGCCGGTAGCCGTAGGTTCGAAGGGTGCTAGCCGCCGCCGCCGTGTCCCTCCACCCCGATTCTCCGCTCGACGGCCTGGCCATCGGGGAGCAGCCCGAACCCGCGCCGCTCGACGGGTGGGTCACCGTCACGGTGCGGGCCGCCTCGCTCAACCATCACGACCTGTTCAGCCTGCGTGGAGTGGGCCTGCCGGCGGATCGGCTCCCGATGATCCTCGGCTGTGACGCCGCCGGGGTGACCCCCGACGGGCAGGAGGTCATCGTCCACAGCGTGATCGGTGATCCGGCAGCGGGCGGGGGGGACGAGACGCTGGACCCGAAGCGGACCCTGTTGTCCGAGCTGTACCCGGGAACCCTTGCCGAGCGGGTCGCCGTGCCGCGGCGCAACCTGATCCCGAAGCCCGCCGGGTTGTCGTGGGAGGAGGCCGCCTGCCTGCCGACCGCCTGGCTCACTGCCTACCGGATGGTCGTCTCCCGGGCGGGGCTGCCCGCCGGGGGCGGCGGCACCGTGCTCATCCAGGGAGCCGGTGGGGGGGTGGCCACCGCGGCGCTGTTGATCGGCAAGGCCGCCGGGCACACCGTCTTCGTGACCTCGCGGGACGAGACCAAGCGGAAGCGGGCGGCCGCCCTCGGCGCCGACGAGGTTCTCGAACCTGGTGCCCGGCTGCCGCGCCGGGTCGACGCGGTCATCGAGACCGTCGGCGCCGCCACCTGGGGTCACTCGGTGAAGGCATTGCGCCCCGGCGGGCGCATCGTGGTCTCGGGCGCCACCAGTGGTCCGAACCCGCCGGCGGACCTCACCCGGATCTTCTTCCTCCAGCTGTCGGTGATCGGTTCCACCATGGGGAGCCGGGACGAGCTGGTCGACCTCGTCGCGTTCGCGGAACGGACCAGGGTGCGGCCGCTGATCCACGAGGTGCGCCCGCTGGCCGATGCCCGGGCCGCCTTCGAGCAGCTGCTCGGCGGTGAGTTCTTCGGCAAGCTGATACTCCGCCCCCCCGCCTAGCCTCTTTGGTGCGATGCGGGGACTCCTGGCTCGGGGCTGGGCGGGCCAGCCAGGTGGCGAGCCGGACCGGCCGCCGCACGCCGGTGGCGCTGCCGGGCACGGCGGCCCGGGAATACCACTGGCGGGGCGGGAACACCACTGGCGGGGCGGGACCCGGTCCTCGGATCGGGCACGCCCCGCCAGCCGCGCGCTCAGTTCTCGAACGCCGCCTCGACCAGGGCCTGCTGCTCGCGCTCGTGCACCTTCGACGACCCCGAGGCCGGGGCCGCGGCGGCGCGCCGGGAGATGCGACGCAGCCGGATGCCGCCGGGCAGGAATTCGGTCAGGTTGAGGGCCATGTGCGGGTAGGCGCCCTGGTTCGCTGGCTCCTCCTGGAGCCAGACGATGTCCGTCACGTTCGGGTAACGCTCCAGGACCTGCGCGAGCTCCGGTCCGGGCGTTGGGTAGAGCTGTTCGACGCGCAGCAGGGCGAACCGCTCGGCGTCATCGTGCTTCCCCCGGGCGGCGGCGAGATCGTAGTAGACCTTGCCGCCCGTGAGCAGTACCCGGCGCACGGCCGACGGGTCCGTCACGGACCCGTCGTCAATCACCGGCTGCCAGCCGCTGCCGGTCAGCTCCGCCACGGTGGACGTCGCGGCCTTCAGCCGCAGCATCGACTTGGGGGTGAAGACCACCAGCGGGCGCCGGACCGGCGAGAGGGCCTGCCGGCGCAGCAGGTGGAAGTAGCTGGCGGGGGACGAGGGTGCGGAGACCGTCATGTTGTTGTCCGCGCACAGCGACAGGAAGCGCTCGATGCGGGCGGAGGAATGGTCGGGACCCTGACCCTCGTAGCCGTGCGGCAGCAGCAGGGTGACTGCCGACCGCTGGCCCCACTTGGCCTCACCGGCGGTGATGAACTCGTCAATGATCGACTGGGCACCGTTGGCGAAGTCGCCGAACTGCGCCTCCCAGAGCACCAGCATGTCCGGCCGGGCGACCGCGTAGCCGTACTCGAAGCCCATCGCCGCGAACTCGCTCAACAGCGAGTCGTAGACGTAGAAGGTGCCGACACCGTCGTTCACGATGGTGCCGTCGAGGCCGTAGCGCAGGGTCCGCAGCGGGGTGTGGTCCGCGGCGCTGTGCCGGTCGACCAGCACGGCGTGCCGCTGGCCGAAGGTGCCCCGCCGGCTGTCCTGACCGGTCAGCCGCACCGAGCGGCCGTCGAGTAGGAGCGTTCCGAAGGCCAAGGTCTCCGCCAGCGCCCAGTCGATCGAGCCGGCCTCCACCATCTGGGCCCGCCGCTCGACCTGGGGACGCAGCCGTGGATGGACGGTGAAGCCCTCCGGCAGGTTGACCTGGGTCTCGATGACCTTCTTCACGGCCTCGTCGGACACGGCGGTGCTCACCGCGGCCGCCGCGGCGGCCTCCTCCGGGGTGGTGATGATGCGTGGCTGCGGCGACGAGCCCACCGGGGTGGTGTCCCGGGTCTGCGCGAAGGCCTTCTCGAGCTCCGCGCGGTAGCTCTTCATCGCTTGCTCGGCCTCCTCGCGGGTGATGTCCCCGCGGCCGATCAGCGCCTCGGTGTAGAGCTTGCGCACCGAACGCTTGCTGGCGATGGTGTCGTACATCAACGGCTGGGTGAACGAGGGCTCGTCCATCTCGTTGTGCCCGCGCCGCCGGTAGCAGACCAGGTCGATGACGACGTCCTTGTGGAACGCCTGGCGGTACTCGAACGCCAGCGCCGCGACCCGGACACACGCCTCCGGGTCGTCCCCGTTCACGTGGAAGATCGGTGCCTGGACCATCCGGGCGACGTCGGTGGCGTACACCGACGACCGGCCGGAGTCCGGCGAGGTGGTGAATCCGACCTGGTTGTTGATGACCAGGTGCACGGTGCCGCCGGTGCGGTATCCGCGCAGCTGGGACAGGTTGAGGGTCTCGGCGACGACCCCCTGACCGGCGAACGCGGCATCGCCGTGGACGAGTACCGGCAGGACGGTGAAACCCGCCGAGCCCTTGTCCAGGATGTCCTGCTTGGCGCGGACGACGCCCTCGGTGACCGGGTCGACCGCCTCGAGGTGCGACGGGTTCGCGACCACCGAGACCGGTACCGTGCGGCCGTCCTGGCCGGTGTAGACGCCCTCGGCGCCGAGGTGGTACTTGACGTCGCCGGAGCCGTGCGCGGTCTGCGGGTCGAGGTAGCCCTCGAACTCGGCGAAGATCTGCCGGTAGGACTTGCCGACGATGTTGGCGAGCACGTTCAGCCGGCCGCGATGGGCCATGCCGATGACGACCTCGTCCATCCCCGCGCCGGCGGCGCGCGAGAGAACTTCGTCGAGGGCGGGGATCGTCGACTCGGCGCCCTCGAGGGAGAACCGGCGCTGGCCGACGTACTTGGTCTGCAAGAAGGATTCGAACGCCTCCGCGGCCCCGAGCCGCTCCAGCACGTGCAGCTGCTCGGCCGGGTCCGGCCGCTCCGCGGCCCGCTCGACCCGGGCCTGGATCCAGGCGCGCTCGTCCGGCTCCTGGATGTGCATGTACTCGATGCCGATCCGACGGCAGTACGAGTCGCGCAGGACCCCCAGGACGTCGCGCAGGGACATCGTCCGGTGCCCGGCGAAGCCGCCGACGGCGAACTCGCGGTCGAGGTCCCACAGGGTCAGCCCGTGGCTGATGATGTCGAGATCGGGATGGCTGCGGATGGCGAACTCGAGCGGGTTCGTGTCCGCCATGAGGTGGCCGCGCACCCGGTAGGCGTGGATCAGTTCCAGCACCCGGGCGTTGTGGTCGAGGTCGCCCTCGTGCACGACCGGCATGTCGGTGACCCAGCGCACGGGCTCGTAGGGCACCCGCAGCGACTGGAAGATCTCGTCGTAGAAGCCGTCCTCGCCGAGGAGCAGCTGGTGCATCCGGCGCAGGTACTCACCCGACTGGGCGCCCTGGATGATGCGGTGGTCGTAGGTGCTGGTCAGTGTGATGATCTTGGAGATCGCAAGCTTCGCCAGGGTGTTCGCCGACGCGCCGGAGAACTCGGCCGGGTACTCCATCGCCCCGACGCCGATGATCGTGCCCTGGCCCTCCATCAGGCGGGGCACCGAGTGCACGGTGCCGATGCCGCCGGGGTTGGTCAGGCTGATGGTGACGCCGGTGAAGTCGTCGGTGGTCAGCTTGTTCGCCCGGGCCCGGCGCACGAGGTCCTCGTAGGCCTGCCAGAACTGGGTGAAGTCCAGCGTCTCGGCCTTCTTGACGGCGGCGACGACGAGCTGGCGGCCCTTCGGGGTCACCAGGTCGATGGCGAGGCCCAGGTTGACGTGCTCAGGCTGGACGATGGCCGGCTTGCCGCCCACCTCCGTGTAGGAGGCGTTCATGACGGGATGCGCGGCCAGCGCCTTGACCATCGCGTAGCCGATGATGTGCGTGAAGGACGCCTTGCCGCCGCTGGAGCGGGCCAGGTGCCGGTTGATCACGATGCGGTTGTCCGCGAGCAGCTTGGCCGGCACCGCCCGCACCGAGGTCGCCGTCGGGACGTGCAGCGAGGTCTCCATGTTGCTGACCACGCGGGCGGCGGCGCCGCGCAGCGGCGTGGCCGCCCCCGGAACCTGCCGGTCGGCGGGTGCCGCCTGCTTCGGGGGCCCGGCGGGCTGCGCCGACGCCGGGACCGGCGCGGTCGCGGCGGCCGGAACAGACGCGGCGGCCGGAACCGACGGGACGGGCGGAACCGACGGGACGGCCTCGCTCGGCTTCACCGGAACAGGCGTAGTGTGGGAGGCCTCACCATCCGGCGAGACCTCTCCGTTAGGGGCCGCCGTGGCGGCCTGCTCGGCTACGCCCGCGGAGGCGGGCGGCGTGCCGGGGTGGTAATCGGAGAGGAACTCGCGCCACTCCGGCGATACGCTCTGCGGATCTTCGAGAAACTGCTGGTAGATCTCGAAGACCAGCCATTCGTTGGGTCCGAAGTCAGGTCCTGACGCAGGTACCGTTGGTGCTGTCACGGGGCCATTCGCCTCTATCCACGGTCTCGCTTCTCGGCCTCCGAAAGGCCCTTCCGCCACCGTCTACCCATCCTACCCGCTCTGGGCATCCTGGTTCGACCTGTCCCCCGATCGGTTACGAGTAGATTGCTCGGCGTGTTCTCCGGGATACGCGGACCGGCGCCGGGAACGGCCGGCAGCTGCAGCCAATCAGGGCGAGAGCGAGATCGTTCGATCGTTCACCGCACGGTGGGGATACTCCCGGGCGGGCCGTCGGTTATGCTCGGTGACGCCGGCCCGCATCATGGCCCCCGGACCCAATAAATGTCGCTTCGAGCGACCTACGCCCGTGAGGCGACCTGGCGGGCCGGCATCTGCCTCTTGATGTTTCTGCTCCTTGGTGCCCTTTCTCCCTTGGTGTCGTTGTCCCTTGGTTTGCCCGGGGTCAGAGTGCGTCCGTCGCGGACTGTCCGTAGTGGTCCCACCCGCCGCTGCCTACGGGATGCTTCCCGTCCACTGTCACCCCCGCGCCGACCGGTCCCGCGCCGCTCAGGACCGAACCGATCATTACGCACCCGGCCGGCGGGGTCACTCCTGGGGGAAGGCAGGCGACCAGCGCGTGATCCTCGCCGCCGTCGAGTACCCAGCGCAACGGGTCCACATCAAGGGCGGCCCCGGCCGACCGCATCGCCTCGTCGATCAGGAAGGCTTCCGGCGCGAGATTGATGGACACCCCCGATGCCACGGCGATGTGGCCGAGATCCGCCACGAGACCGTCCGAGACGTCGCACATGGCGTGCGCGCCCGCGGCGGCGAGCACCGGCCCGAGCGCGTAGGGTGGCCGGGGCCGGCGATGCGCCGCGATCAGCTCCTTCCATCGCGGGTCGTCGACCCATCGGGAATCGCCGGCTGCCGAACCCGCCGTGAGTAGGGCCAGCCCCGCCTGGGCCCACCCGAGACGACCAGCGAGCACCACGGCGTCACCGGGCCGGGCGCCCGAGCGCAGGACCGGCGGCCGGCCCTGCAGGTCACCGAGCGCGGTCACCCCGAGCATGATCGAATCCGCGGAGCTGACGTCCCCGCCGGACACGGAGGCACCGGCATACGCGCATTCCTCGGCCATTCCGTCGGCCATCGCCAGGGCCCAGTCGACCGCGAGGTCGCCGGGTGCGGCGAATCCGAGGAACAGGCCGGTGGGCCTCGCCCCCATCGACGCCACGTCGGCGAGGTTCTGCGCGGCGGCCTTGTGCCCGACATCCACCGCGGACGACCAGTCCCGGCGGAAGTGGCGTCCTTCGAGCAGCAGGTCGGTGGTGACGACCACCCGACCGTCCGGGGCGGCCAGCACCGCCGCATCGTCCCCGGGGCCGACCAGCACGTCCCGTCCATGGGAGAAACGCGCCGTCACAGCCTCGATCACGCCGAACTCACCCAGATCGCGCAGCGTTGCGCCCGCCGGGGGTTTCCCGTGACTTCCCACTCGCCATATCCTCCAATACCCTACTGATCTGGATATCTCATCCTCGTCGGAGTCTCCCGACCCCGCCGACCCCCGGACCGACCGACCGACCGGCCGGACCCGGGACTCCCGGCCGGAGGCGGCACCGACGGGTGGACGCGGCCCTGACCGCACCGGGTACCCGGAAACAGCGGAATGACCGTGATCGCAACGTCCGCGTCACCTTCCCGACATATGTCACTGGAAATCTGACGCGCGTGCGAAGCCAGACCTGTCCGCGTGTATGTCGTCCGCGGCCTGCCGTGATCCGTGGGGCCGGTCAGCCGCGCGCCCAGGCGATTCGGCCCAGCGGAGGTCCGCTGACCAGGCATCGGTCCAGGTAGGGCCGGGTGGCGCTGCAGCCTGGCCGAGGAAGGATCGAGGGAAGGCACTACCTGCCCTCCACCCCCGAGACCATCAGATGGGGTGAGCTGCCGAACGCCCTGACCAAGCCGGTTCTCAGTGTCGACTCCGGCGCCACGGTCACCTTCGATACGGTCAGCCAGGAGGGGATCCTCTGCGACCAGGGGCGCGATCCCGACGCCTTCTTCGCCGGTTTCGGGGTCGCGCCGTCGGAGGTGCTGGCCGATGCCCGGGCGATCGCCGCTTCGGGTATCCCGCACCGGTTCGGGGTGGACGGCCCCCACATCGTCACCGGACCGGTGTTCGTCCGGGGCGCGGAACCGGGGAACGTGCTGCGGGTTGAGATGGTCTCGCTGCATCCCCGCGCACGGTATGGGATCGTCTCGACCCGCCATGGCGCGGGCCTGCTCGCCGGGGAGTTCCCCGCGGGGGGGCCACCGGACTCGGACGCCGACGCCCGCCATTGGCAACGCTTCCGCACCATTACCACCTTCTGCGCTGTGGAGCGCCGGCGGGGCCGTCTGTTCGGCGCCCTGACCAGTGTGAACGGCAGCAGGACCCGGTTTCCGTTGGCGCCGTTCCTGGGAATCATGGCGGTCGGCGTGGACACTACGATCGAGATCGTCCCCTCCACTTCGATCGGTCCGCACGGCGGCGCCCTGGACTGCCGGGAACTCGGCGCGGGCGCGCGGCTGTTCCTGCCGGTCCAGGTGAGCGGCGCGTTGTTCGCCGTCGGCGATCCGCATTACGCCCTCGGAGACGGGAAGATCGGTGCCACCGCCCTGGATGGCCCGCTGCGGGCGACGCTGCGGCTGACCGTGCTGCGTGACACGGCGGCCCGGTCGGTTCTCGGCGCGCTGCGGGAACCGTTCATCGAGACCGACACGGCCTGGGTCACCCTGGGGCTCGACGTTGACCTCGCCGAGTCCGTCCGCCGCGCGGCGCGGTCGGCGGTGGTCTTCCTACAGAGCCGGGTCGGGCTCGACCGGACCGAGGCGCTTGCCTACCTGTCCGCCGCAGCCGACTTCGGGGCGTGCCAGCTCGGCACCGGAACCCAGAGCGCGTTCTGCCGCATCCGCCGGGCGGATTTCACCGAACTGCCGACCGTGAAGCCGCGACTGCCGCGACCCGGACTCGTGCGGATCGCCGGCGTGGGCGACTCGGAGACCGAGGACCCGACGGATCCGGGACACGCCGCGGAGAAGACGCCGGAGCAGGCGTCGAGGCATCCCCACGACGATCACGGTCCCGACGTCCTGCCGGCGCCGTTCGAACCGGGCGGGGTGGCCGGGCCGCCGGCCTGACCGACCCGTTCGGCCCGCGGGGAGCGGTCGCCCCCACCGGCGCCCAGGGCCGCGCCCGCGCCTCGCCGGGGGGCAGGGGCCGGATCACGGGCCGGATCACGGGCCGGATCGTGCGGATCGGCGTCCGGCGGTGCGTCGTCGAGGCCCTCCAGATCGGACAGGGCGATGGGCCGCCACCGGTGCAGCGCCTCGTCGGCGCTCGCCCGGACGGTGGAGTGTTCGACGCGGGGGAGGCCGATGGCGGCATCGTCCCGCGGTCGTCGCGCCCCGGTGTTCACGGGCACGATGCCGGCCCTCGCCAGCCGCGGCCACAACGAGGCCAACGCGGCGTCGGTGTCGAGCTCGCACTCGGACTGGCGGACCCGCCAGAACCGCCAGCCCGCCCGGCGCAGCTCGCGCTCCCGGGCGAACTCGTGCGCGATCTCGTCCGGACCGGAGCCGACGTCCCCGTCGCACTCGACGGCGAGCCGGGCCCGACCGCCGGAGACGACCAGGTCGACCCGCCGACCGTTGACCTCCACCTGCGGGGTGACCAGGTAGCCGCGGCCGGCGATCTCCCGGAAGACCCGCTGTTCGAACAGGGATCCGAAGGCCGGATGCGGACGGTTGGCCGGCATCTCGGCGAGCGCCGGGGGCTCCTCGCCGCGGCCGGCGGTCGCCGGGTGCGTCGTGGACAGCACGTAGCTCAGATAGTTGTGCCGCAGATCGCGGGGGTCAAGATCGGTAACCGGTACGGAGTGGAACAGCCAGACCTGGTTGCGGGCCCGGGAGGCCGCGACGTTGAACCGCCGCTGGTACTCCAGTCGGGTCAGCGGGGTGATGCGCGAGTCGGGCGCCACCACCAAGGACAGGAAGACGACGTCGCGCTCGTCGCCCTGGAAGTCGGCGGGGACGCCCACCCGCAGCCGTCGACGCTGGTGCTCGGCGGCGGACATCCGGTCGGCCAGCTGGTCGCGGATCAGCGCCGCCTGCGCGGTGCCCTGCGGGACGACGACGCCGAAGGAGAGCCGGGCGTACCGGGGATCCTCGGCGCAGGAGAGCACCTGCGCGACCAGGGCATCGGCCTCGGCCGGATTGCGTGGACCGAGGCCCGCGTCTGTGGTGAAACCATGGGGAACGAACCGGGCGACCAGCGGCGGCAGCCGGTCGGCGCCGAACTGGCGCAGGGGAAGCAGCGGCGCGTCCCGGTAGAACATGGCCGACGACCACTCGATGATTTCCGGCATGCACCGGAAGTGCTCCCGCAGCCGGATCACCTCGCCGAAGCGGGTCCGCAACAGCGTGAACAGGCTCGACCGGGGGGTGAACCCGACGCGCAGCCACGCCGGCACCTCCGGCAGCAGGGCCGCCAGCCGGTCGAAGACCCGGTCGAGCTCGTCCGTGACCTCCACCGGCGGCGTGCACTGCCGGTCGTCGCCCACGACGATCACCCGTGGGGCGAGCCAGAGCAGGAACAGGCTGTCGAGCCCGGCCTGACTGCCTTCGTCGACGATCACGACGTCGAAGCTGTCGCGCACCGCCGGGATCGTCGACAGCACCTCCCGGATCGGCATGACCCAGGCCGGCACCGCCGTCTGGGCGATCTCCATCGCCTCCCGGGCGGCCTGGCGGAAACGTTCGGCGTGGCGGCCGCCGAAGGTGCCGCTGGCCGCCACCGCGTCGGCATAGGCGCGCAGCGCGGCCGATTGCTCGGCGCCCATCCGTTCGAGGCAGTGTTTCCACGCGCGGGCGCCGGCCAGCTCCGCGGTGGCCGCGGCGACCATGTCCTCCGCCGCGTCCAGCTCGGCGTCCAGATCGACGGGTGGTCCAGCCGGGCCGCCGGGAGCCGCGCCGGCGCCGGCGGCCTTGGCGGTCAGCCAGCTCGCGGCCACCGCCCAGGACCAGGCGGTCGTGAACGCCGCGAGCCTGGCCGGCCAGATCTCCGCTCCATTGGGCCGGGTCGCGCCGGCCGTCGAGACGAGAAGATCGGCGAGGTCGGGATGCGCCGCGCGCAGCCGGCCGAGCAGCTCGTCCCGGCGCAGCGCCACCTCCCGGGCAGCCATGGTGGTGGCGAGCGCGGCCCGGGTCCGCGTGTACGCGGCCACATTGCGGGCCGCCACCGCGCCGGCCAGCTCGGCGACCTCGGACAGCGCGCCCGCCGCGGTGGCAAGCTCGGCGTAGCCCTCCCGCAGTTCCCCCAGCGCCTGCTCGGCGTCGGCGGCGGCTGCCATCGGGCGCAGCGCGGCCATGACGGCCGCGAGATCCCGGACGCGCTCGGCGGAGTCCACCGCCGGTGCCCGGCCGGGCACGATGTCCTCCAGGATCGCCACGACCCGGTCCCGCGCCGTTACGACCGCCTGGATCTCGGTGACGGCCTCCTGCGCCTCAACCAGTCGGGACAGGCGTACCTCGAAGGGATCGGTGGGCCGCGGCGCGATCCCGACCAGGGCCCACCCGGAGGTCGCGGCCTCGACCGCGACCTCCGCCCGGAGCCGGACGAGCACGAGATCGAGCAGCTCCGGGGTGGTCGGCGCGACGCCGTCCACCAGCGTCCGGGTCAGCAGTGCGTCCGCCTCCTTCTGGATCTTCGGCCGGAACCTGCGCCGCAGTTCGCCCCCGGCGTCGAGGTGCTCGCGCAGCGCCTCCCCCCGGGCGAGCAGAGCGGCGGGGTCGAAGCCCGGATCCGCCGGGGAGCCGGCGTCGGCGGCCGAGGCGGAGCCGTCCGGGGACGCGGAGGTCGGAAGGGCGACCGCGTGCAGACCGAGTTCGGTCACGTGCCGTGTTGCTTCGTCGATCATCGGCGTGGCCGCGGCCACCTTCGCCCAGAGGACCCGGTCCCGGCCGGCGAGGGCGTCGTCGAGGGCCGCCGGAACCCAGCGCCGTCTGTGCGACCGCTGCCCGCGCCCGTCGAGCTCCTCGAGCGTGCGGGAGAGCCTGGCGACCGCCTGCTGTAGCGGATCGAGGGAGACCACCGCGGGATCGACGGCGGCGAGCGTGTCGAGGAGACCTCGGGTCGCGGGACGGACGGCCGCGCGGGCAAGGCGGACCGCCTCGTCGGCCGCGCGGGCGGCGGCCACCAGGTCCGCGAACCGCTCGGCGGGTAGGAACCGGCTCATCTCGACCACCGGGCTGGCGGACCGGTCCGGGCCGGCGTCCTGACCAGATCGCATCTGACCGGATCGCAGCAGGGCGTGGAGCTCCAGTGCCTCGGCGCCGGTCAACGGCGGGGGAACCGGCGCAGGCCCGACAGGCCCGGACCCCGTCGTCGTGGTGGCTGCGGTGGTCGCGGTGGTCGCGGTGGTCGCGGTGGTCGCGGTGGCCCGGGGCACGGGCCGCGGCAGCCACCGCGACGCGTCGGCCTCGGCCCGGACCCGCGCCGCGATGCTCGCCCGCGTCCCGCCCCAGCCTGGAGCCACCTCGCTGTCCGGATGCACCGTGTGCTCGGCCAACCGCAGGGCGCGGGCCCGGTCCGCCAGGACATCGCGGGCGCGGATCGCCTCCCGCCGACGCGCGGCGGCCCGCGCGATCCGCCGGTCGAGCGCCTCGGGGTGATAGGTGGCCTTCTCCGCGGCCAGGGCGCTCACGCTCGCGGCGAGCTCGGGGGAACCCACGCCGATGCCGCCGAGCTCGTCCGCTCCGTCTTCAGCCCCGGCCGGGGCGGGGTCGAAGACCGGGTCGGGCCGGCCGTCCAGGCCCGCCCCCGCGTTCTCGGCCTGGTCGACCGGAGCGCCGCGTGCCTCCTCGGTGTCGGTGAACGACACGCACAGCCGCTGCAGGTCCGGGGGCAGTTTCTCCCGCAGGACCCGCAGGGCTTGCGACTTCTGGCTGGTGACCAGAACCCGTTGCCCCTCCGCCAGCAGGGCGCAGACCAGGTTGGCGATCGTGTGCGTCTTGTCGGTGCCGGGCGGGCCCTCGACGACGACGCCGTTGTCGTGGCGAAGCCGTTCCAGCACCCGGGCCTGCTCGGGACTGGCCGGGAGCGGGAGCAGCGGGTCCGCACCGAGATCGGCGCCGCTCGTCGCCCCCTCCGCCTCGAGCCAGGCCAGCCGGTCGGCGGCGCCGAGGGTCTCCACCAGCTGGACGAGGCCGAGCGGCGGAGGTCCGTCACCCCGCAGGACGTCGAGCATCCGCTCGTAGTAGGTCAGCAGGGCGGCTTGGTCACGGGTGCGCAGGACGAGGGCCGGGGCGAAGGTCACCCGCGGGCGTGACGCGCTGTCGGGCGGCGGCGGCGCGGGCGGCGCGAGGTCGGGTTCGAAGCCGTCCGTCGGCACGTCGAGCGCCAGCGCCAGCCAGTCCCGCAGCAGCCGGATGTCGTCCGGGCCCAGGGGCGCCGACGGTCGTCCCCGCAGGCGCTCGTGCAGCGCGTTCGTCCGTTCCCGGCGGAAACCGGCGATGCCGTCGAGTAGCGGGCCGTCGGCGAGGCGCGTCGTGGCTCCCGCCGGGACCCGCACCCTGATGTCGGAGGTGACCGGGTCGATGTCGCAGGTCAGTCGGGTGGTCAGCAGGTGCTCGCGGACGGTGGGGCCGCCCGGTGGCTGCCAGGTCAGCAGGCCGGTCGCCAGCACGAGTTCCAGCGCGTCACCCTCCTGGGCGACCCGGGCCGCCACCGCGTGCAGCGTGTTGTGCAGATTGCGCCGCTCCGCGTCAACGCGCGCGCGTGTCGCCCAGAGCTGCCATCGCGGCAACCAGGCCTGGTAGGCCGCCGCGGCGGCGGTCTGCTCGGCGGCGGTCTGCGCGGTGGCGGCGCCGTTCCATACCGGCGGCTGGTCGGGATCGGCGCCGGCCGCGTCGGGCAGCACGATCTGGCCGGCGAGGATCGCGGGCGGTGGCGGCGGTGGGGGCAGGACGGTGG
>NZ_CDWTMO010000121.1:0-13301 GCF_977946435.1 Frankia sp. CgKIO3
GGGCCGATGCGTGCGGTGGTTGTAGCTGTCGGGGCCCGTCGCGGCGACGCCCCGGGTCCGACCGGGTACCGGTTGTTGGTCCGCGCCGCCCGGCTCGCGGGGAAGCTGGGGATTGGTCTCGTGACCCTGGTCGACACGCCCGGCGCGGCGAACGACGCGGACGCCGAGGCCGCGGGCATCGCGGCGGCGATCGGGGACGCGATGGCCGCGGTGTTGGCCTGCCCCTCGCCGACGCTGTCGATTGTGTTGGGTGAGGGCGGCTCCGGCGGGGCTCTCGCCGCGGCGGTCACCGACATCGTGGCCATGACCCCGGACAGTTACTTCACCGCGCTCTCCCCGGAGGGCACCGCCGTCACGCTGCGGGTACCGGTCGAGCGGGCCGCAAACGTCTCCGGGCTACGGCCGACCGACCTAAACGCGCTGGGATTCGCCGATCGGCTCCTGTCCGCCACCACCGCGGCCGAGACGGCGCGCGACGCTGCATCGCTGCTCGCATCCCTGAGCCGGGAGGACCAGGGCGATCGGCTGCGCCGGCGGCAGGCTCGATGGTCGACAGGGCTACCTAACAGTCTGTAGTATTTCTCTCCGGTCTTTACTTGGTCACCGGGATATCTGCCGACCTGGGGGGGCGAGCACCACGGCTGGCGGCACGGATGGTACGGCAAGGGAAGGCGAGCGGGCCATCGGCGAGCAGATACTGCCATCGTTGGCTGCGGCCACGGCCCGCCTCAGGCGGGCCGTGGCCGCAGACATCGTCGCCGCTCCAGGGCGGTCGGTCCTCGTCGGCCTGCGCACGACCCCGGTGAACGCCCGCGGGCTCGCCGTGGAAGCGGCCTGGATCGCCACCCACCTCGCCCTCTACCCGGCGAGTGCGCTGCGCCGGCAGCGCCCGCGCGAGCACGAGCCCTACTCGCTGAGCGCCCTCTCCCCCCTGCACCGCAGCCTGCTGGTCAACGCTCCCGACGCGGCAGGCACCCCGATCCTGCTGATCCACGGCCTGATCGACAACCGGTCCGTGTTCACCCGGTTGGGCCGGTCGCTGCGCCGCCGCGGTTTCCGCCGGGTGCGCACGGTGGAGCTGCCGCTGCTCGTACCGACGGTGCAGGAAGCGGCGCTCCGACTCGCCGCGTCCGTGCACGCCGCCATGGCGGACAGCGGCAGGCAGCGCGTGCACATCGTCGCCCATTCACTCGGCGGGCTGGTGGCCCGTTACTACGTGCAACAACTCGGGGGCGATCAGTACGTGGACACGCTGATCACTCTCGCGACGCCTCATTCCGGCACCCGTCTCGCCGGGCTTGTCCCCCGGTCGGTGCCGTACCGGCTCGTCACCCAGCTACGGCCGGGATCGGCGCTCCTACGCGAACTCGCCGCACCCGCCCCCGGCTGCCGGACCCGGTTCGTCGCGATCGGCGCCGGGCTGGACAGCGTGGTGCGGCCCGCCGAGGCGGCGCTCGACCATCCCGATCTCGACATCGAAAATCACACCGTGCCGGGCCTCGGGCATCATTCCCTGGCGTTCAGCGGCAAGGTTGCTCACCTGGTCGCGAGCTGCCTCGCCGGGGCGGCGGACCGGCCGGGACCGGTCCCCCGAGCGGAACGGTCCCGGCGACCCGGACCGTCGGGACCCTCGGGACCGTCAGAGCTTCTCGACGGGGGCGTACCGCAGGAGCAGGCGCTTCGTGCCGGCGTTCTCGCCGAAGTCGATGGTCGCCTCGGCGGAGTCACCGACCCCGCCGGTGGCGACGACAACCCCGAGACCGAAACTGTCATGGGTCACCCGGTCGCCTTGGCGCAGTTCCAGGACGGCCCGCGCGGCCGGCCGCGCGCGGCCCGAGAACGGCGAGTTCGGTAGCGGTTTACGCGCCGCCGGGGCGTCGGCGGCGCCCCGGCGGGTGGCGCCCGACCCAAACCCGCCAGACGAACCCCAGGACGTCCCCGCGGGCGCCGGCGGGGGATCGGCCAGCCGACGCCAATCAACCAGCATGTCCGGCACCTCGCCGAGGAAGCGCGACGGCGGGTTGTAGGCCGGTTGGCCCCAGGCGCTGCGCATCACCGCGCGGGTCAGGTAGAGCCGGGTCCGGGCCCGGGTGACGCCCACATAGGCGAGCCGGCGTTCCTCCTCGAGCTGGGTGGGATCTCCCAAGGTCCGCAGGTGCGGGAAGACGCCGTCCTCGAGACCGGTGAGGAAGACGACGGGGAACTCGAGGCCCTTGGCGCTGTGCAGCGTCATAAGGGTGACCACACCATCGGAACCGTCGTCGCTCGGAACCTGGTCCGCGTCGGCGACGAGCGAGACCTGCTCGAGGAACTCCGCGAGCGTGCCCTCGGGCAGCCGCTGGGTGAACTCCTGGACCACTCCGACCAGTTCCTGCAGGTTTTCCACCCGGCCCTGGGACTCGACGGTGTCCTCTGCGAGGAGTTCCGACAGGTAGCCGGTGCGTTCAAGCACCGCCTCGACCACGGCCACCGGGTCGTCGGCCGCCACGGTGCGTAGCTCGGCGAGCAGCGCGGTGAACTTTCGCACCGCCTTCGCCGAGCGCGCGGCGATCCCCGGCACCTCGTCGACACGCTCCAGTGCCTGCGCGAACCCGATCCGCTCGACATCGGCGAAGCCCGCCAGGGCCGCCTCGGCCCGCTCGCCGATCCCGCGGCGAGGCACGTTCAGGATGCGACGCAGGTTCACCGTGTCGCTGGGATTGACGAGGACCCGCAGGTAGGCAAGGAGATCACGGATCTCCTTGCGCTCGTAGAACCGCACCCCGCCGACCACCCGGTAGGGCAGCCCGACCCGGACAAAGATCTCCTCAAACACCCGGCTCTGGGCGTTGGTCCGGTAGAACACCGCGACGTCGGCGGACCGCGCGAGCTTCGCGTCCGAGAGCCGGTCGACCTCCTCGGCGACAAAGGCCGCCTCGTCGTGCTCGTTGTCGGCGGCGAATCCGACGATCTTCTCACCGTCACCGGCGTCCGACCATAGCCGCTTGGCCTTGCGCTGGTTGTTACGCGCAATCATCGCGTTCGCGGCGGAGAGGATGGTCTGGGTGGAGCGGTAGTTCTGTTCCAGCAGGATCACCGCGGCGTTCGGGAAGTCCTCCTCGAACTCCACGATATTGCGGATGTTCGCCCCGCGGAAGGCGTAGATCGACTGGTCCGCGTCGCCAACCACGCACAGCTCCGCCGGTGGGACGGCGCCCGAGGCCCAGGTATCCGACCCGGCCGCTGGCTCGGCCGCCGGCTCCTCTGACTCCACCGGCGCGGACCCGGCACCGAAGTACGCCGGCTGGCCGACGAGCTCGCGCACCAAAACGTACTGCGCGTGGTTGGTGTCCTGGTACTCGTCCACGAGCACATGTCGGAAGCGGCGCCGGTAGTGCTCAGCGACGTCGGGGAACGCCTGGAGGAGGTTCACCGTCGTCATGATCAGATCGTCGAAGTCGAGGGCGTTGGCCTGAGCCAGCCGCTGCTGATAAGCGGCGTAGACCTCGGCGACAGTCCGCTCGAGGTGGTTCGTGGCCCGGTCCCGTGCGGCCTCCCAGTCGATCAGTTCGTTCTTCAGGTTGCTGATCTGTGCCGCCAGACCTCGGGCGGGATGCCGCTTGGGATCAAGATCGAGATCGCGGGTGACCAGAGTGATCAGACGCTGCGCGTCGGCGGCGTCGTAGATGGAGAAGGTCGAGCTGAACCCGAGACTCTTCGCCTCGGACCTCAGGATGCGCACGCAGGCCGAGTGGAAGGTGCTCACCCACATCGCCCGCGCCCGAGGACCGACCAGTGCCGAGACCCGTTCGCGCATCTCGCTGGCGGCCTTGTTGGTGAACGTGATCGCCAGAATCTCCCCCGGCCGGACCCCCCGGGCAGCCAGCAGGTACGCGATACGGTGGGTCAGCACCCGCGTCTTGCCGGACCCCGCGCCCGCGACGACAAGCAGGGGTGCTCCGATGTGCACCACCGCCGCCCGCTGCTGCAGGTTGAGCCCGTCGAGCAGACTCTCGGCATCCAGGCGCGGCGAGGAGGAGTCACCGGGCCCGTCCCCGCCCACCGGCGGCGCCAGCACCGCTGGGCCGAACAGGTCGTAGGGCACGTGCGCACCGCCGTGGACATCCGTTCCGACCGACCCGGCGATGCCGGATCCGCCGCCGTGGGAATCGCCGAAAAAGCCGCTCATGGGACTCCGATCGTACGTTCGACGTCGAGCGGGTCGGACCGCGGCATGCCCGGATCGCACCCGACGACCCGGTTCGCGGTGTGGTTCGCGAGATGCACCGACAGCCCCACCCGGCCGCGGTCCTCGCGCGTCCGTGCCACCACATGACCATCATGCGTCCACGCCCAGTGGTCGTCGACCCGCGTGCTGACCAGCCTATTGTCCGTCGTTCCCGCCCCGCCCCGCGCGCGAGGGCGGGTCGTCGATGGCCGTGGCCCGCGTCAACGCCCGGCCCACCGGCGGTCACGCGGTCAGGCGGTCACGCGGTGCTCGACGCGCTCGGCGGGATGGCCGCGAGCGCCTTCACCCTGCTGGCCACCCCCGGGTCGATGTTGCCGCCCGACAGGATCGCCACCGTCGGGCCCTGCGCGAGATCACCTTGACGCAACAAGGCCGCAACCCCCGCGGCGCCGGCCGGTTCCACCTGGTGGCCGGCCCGGTGCAGCAACACCATCGCCTCCCAGAACGCTGCCTCATCGACCGTGACGATCTCGTCCACCAGGCGTGCGGCAAGGGCGAAGGTCAGAACCCCGGGAGCGTTCACCGCCATACCGTCGGCGATCGTGGTCGACGCCGAGACCACCCGTGACGAACGTGGCGCCGTCGGCTGTTCGGATGTCCGGCTGCCCGGAATCGTCCCGGCTTCCCACAGTGTTCCGGCACCAGGCGTCACCACCCCACCGGGGGGCACCGGGAGCCGCCGGCCAGCCCGCAGCGACGCGGCGAACGCCGACGACAGCACGGACTGCACACCGACCACTCGCACATCGGGGCGCCGGGACCGCACCGCCGCAGCCAGCCCGCTGATCAGTCCTCCGCCGCCCACCCCGACCAGAACGGTGCCGAGATCGGGCACCTGATCGAGCAACTCCAAGCCGATCGTGCCCTGCCCGGCCACCACCGTCGGGTCGTCGAATGGGTGGACCAGCAGCCGGTCTCCCCGGGCGGCGAAGGCGGCGGCCGCCGCGAGCGCCGTCTCCACCCCCCCGGGTATCTTCTCGACCCGGGCGCCCCACCGGCGCGTCCGCGCCACTTTGACCGGATTGGCCCCCACCGGCACGAAGATGGTCGCCTCGACGCCGAAGGTCGCGGCCGCGAAGGCCACTCCCTGGGCGTGGTTACCGGCACTGGCCGCCACCACCCCCCGGGCCCGCGTCGCCGGATCCGCGGTGGCCACCCGGTGGTAGGCACCCCGAAGCTTGAACGAACCGGTATGCTGCTCGTGCTCACACTTGAGCCAGACGGGCGCACCGATCGCCGCCGACAGGCCGAGATCCCGGACGACTCTGGTCTGTCGTGCCACCCCGGCAAGGACCCGGGCCGCGGCACGGATGTCCGACGCCCAGAGTTCGGCGTCCGGGGCTACCGATCGGTCGTCTGCGGCTGCTGCGGTCATGGAGCATCTCCCGGCGGCTGAGCGGCCACCCCACCATGACCGCGGCAACAAAAAAGCCCCCCACCAGGACAAGGCGGAAGGGCGAGGCGCGGACCCGATGATCGGTCGCGCGCCTAGGTAATGGCCATCTCGTGCGGGGTCACGTCATCCAGGGTGCTCCGGTTCCGCCCGGACGTCAAACGTGCCCGTCGGCGGGGGTCGCCCGACGGGCACGCGCTCCGATCCGGGATCGTCACTCCCACTCAATCGTGCCGGGGGGCTTGGAGGTGATGTCGTACACCACCCGGTTGACCTGCGGCACCTCGTTGACCACCCGGTTCGAGATGCGTTCCAGCAGGCCGTAGGGTAGCCGGGCCCAGTCGGCGGTCATCGCGTCCTCGCTGGTGACCGCGCGCAGGACGATCGGGAAGCCGTACGTACGCTCGTCACCCTGGACGCCTACCGACCGCACGTCGGCGAGCAGCACCGCGAAGACCTGCCAGATCTCGCGGTCCAGGCCGGCCTTGCGAATCTCCTCCCGGATCACCGCGTCGGCCGCCCGCACCACGTCGAGCCGCTCGGGCGTGACCTCGCCGATGATGCGGACGGCGAGGCCCGGGCCCGGGAACGGCTGGCGCCAGACGATCTCCTCGGGCAGCCCGAGCTCCTCGCCGAGCCGACGGACCTCGTCCTTGAACAGGGTCCGAAGCGGCTCGACCAGACCGAACCGCAGGTCCTCGGGCAGTCCGCCGACGTTGTGATGAGACTTGATCTTCGCGGCCGTCGGCGAACCGGATTCGATCACATCGGGATACAATGTCCCCTGCACAAGAAAGTCGATCGTCGCGCCCTCCGCCTCCGCCCGGGCCTCCAGTTCGCGGGCGGACTCCTCGAAGACCCGGATGAACTCGCGGCCGATAATCTTCCTCTTCCGTTCCGGATCGGTCACTCCGGACAGCGCGGCGGCAAACCGGTCGGCCGCCTTGATATGGACCAGATCCACACCGGTGGTCGCGACGAAATCGCGTTCGACCTGTTCCGCCTCGCCGGCCCGCAGCAAACCATGATCGACGAAGACGCAGGTGAGCGCGTCTCCCACCGCCCGGTGCACGAGCGCGGCAGCGACCGCGGAGTCCACCCCGCCGGACAGGCCGCAGATCAACCGTCCGGTCCCGACCTGGGCCCGGACGGCCGCGACAGCCTCGTCAACAATGTTGATCATTGTCCAGGTGGGCCGGCAGCCCGCGCCCACGAACAGGAAGTGCCGCAGCACGTCCATGCCTCGCTCGCTGTGGACCACCTCCGGGTGGAACTGCACGCCGTAGAGACGACGCGCGGGGTCCTCAAAGGCGGCGACCGGGGCCGACGGTGTGGAAGCCGTCACCCGGAAGCCGGGCGGCGCGGCGGTCACCGAGTCGCCATGCGACATCCAGACCTGCTGGACAACGGGCAGACCGTCGAAGAGAACCCCGGGACCCGACACCGACAGACGAGTTGCTCCGTACTCGGCGGTTCCCGTGCGCGCGACGGCGCCGTCAAGCGCCTGAGCCATGACCTGATGGCCATAGCAGATACCGAGAATAGGCACTCCGGTAGCGAACAACGCAGGATCCACCCGGGGCGCGCCAGGCGAGTAGACGGACTTCGGGCCGCCAGAAAGGATCAGTGCGGACGGACGCCGGGCGAGGATCTCGTCCACCGACATATCCCACGGGACGATCTCCGAATACACATGACATTCGCGTATGCGTCGGGCGATCAGTTGAGCATACTGGGCACCGAAATCGATCACCAGCACGGTGTCATAGCCCGGATGCCCCACCGCGGACGGGCCGGTGGGGCCGTCCGCCGGGGACCGCGGAACATCCCGAACCGCGCCGGTATCCGTCGGCTCCGCACCGCGACCAGCACTGCTACGCTGAAACTCACTCACCCCGCAAGCCTACGGACACGGCGACCCCACCGGTCCGCCCAGGCGCCCAACCATCTCCCACGGCCTTCACCGGAACAGACGAAGCACGCCGGACGCCGCCACGAAGGCGGTAAGGGCTCATGTCGGAGATGTCTAGGATGCTGAGTTTGCGTCTTCAGCCCGGTTCGCTCACCCCGACAAGCGCTTCGATCATTCAGTGACGCCCGATGTCGGGCTTCCCCGGCCTTCCCCGGCGGTTACGGTAGTGGTGACTCCGCGCGCAGTAGCGACAACTGACGTGCAGCCACCAAGGCGCTTACGGTGGGCGCCTTTCGGATGCCGACTTCGTACCGCTATGGTGCCTGACAAGGGACATCCGGGCCCGATACCGAGCCATCCTGGTACGACCTGTTCCGGGAGGCTGGCGGAGAGGTTGCGAAGGTACGTGCGCAGACAACCGATGGCCAGCAGCACGGGCATCGCCGCAGACTCGGAGCCGACAGTGGCGCCGGGTTCGCCCGTGGACGCCGAAGACGGCGGGCAGCGCGATGGTCGATTCGCCGCGCCACCGAACCCAGCCGGGTCGGGACTGGCGCGCCTTCACCGCGCCGCCGCCAACCCCACCAACTGGCGGGTACGCACCAAGCTGATCGCGATTCTGGCCGTGCCTGTCATCGCGATCCTCGCCTACTCGTCCATCGAGGCGGGTACGGTGCTGACGAGCACGCGGGACGTCAACCGGATGTCCGACCTGACCGAGATCAGCCGCTCGGTGTCCGGGCTGGTCCACGCCCTGCAGGCCGAGCGCACCTACAGCACCGGATTCATCGCCAGCGGTCCCGTCGGCGCCCGGGACGGGAGCACGATTCCCACCCGCCGGGCGGCGGTCGATGAAGCTTACAAGGCGTACAAGTCAGCTGCCAGCGAGCGGCGAGGATCCTTCGGCAGCGAGGTACGCCGCGCCCTCGACGACATCAGCAGCCGGATGGACACGCTGCCCGCCAAGCGGCAGACGATCGAAAGGCTGATCGACAGGAAGGCGGTCGAGACCGCCTTTCAGCCGATCATCAACTCGCTGATCAACCTGATCCGGCTGATCCCGCAGGGAAATGACGACCAGGAGCTCAACGCCGGGGTCAACACGGCCTACTTCTTGATGTCCGGGACGGAGCTTCTCGCCGAGGAGCAGGCACTTATCCACGGCCTGCTCACCCGCAACGGGAACCATGTCCTCACGGCAGACGACTATCGCGAGTTCCTGTCGGCCGAGACCCAGCGGGGCCGCCAGCGCAACGATCTCGAGAACGTCGCTCTACCGGACCAGCTCGCGGTCTACGAACCGACGATCGACACCGAGACCAACGGGGACATCCGCAACACCCAGAATTATGTCGAAGAAATTCTGAATGCGCCCATCGGTCAGCCGCTGACCGCGCTGGAAGCCGAGAAATGGGACCAGGCGACCCAGCAGACCATCGACACCGGTACGGAGGCCGTCGATAAGCTCTTGGGCCTCGTCGACGCCCGCATAGGCACCCTGCGGGGCAACATCCAGCGCCACGCGCTGCTGTCCGGTCTACTGATCGTGCTCATCCTGGCCCTCGCCCTGCTTGCCGCACTGGTCGTCGCGCGCTCGTTGGTCCGCCCCCTGCTGGCGCTGCGGACCGCCGCGCTGGACATCGCCGATCACCGGCTTCCCGAGGCCGTCCGTCGGTTGCGCGATTCCACCGAGCTGGACATCGACGACTCGATCGAACCGGTCGGTATCGACACTGACGAGGAGATCGGCGAAGTCGCGCGGGCTTTCGACGAGGTTCACCGGGAGGCGATCCGGCTGGCCTCCGAACAGGCGTCGCTGCGGAACAACGTCAACGCGATGTTCGTGAACCTCTCCCGGCGCAGTCAGGGACTGGTCGAACGGCAGCTGCGTCTCATCGACGAGCTGGAGAACCGCGAGCAGGATCCGGACCAGTTGTCCAACCTGTTCAAGCTGGATCACCTCGCCACCCGTATGCGGCGGAACAACGAAAGCCTGCTCGTCCTCGCCGGCACGGACACCGCTCGGCGCTGGACACACCCCGTCCCGCTGAACGAGGTCGTACTGGCGGCCATCTCCGAGGTGGAGCAGTACACCAGGGTCAAGCAGACGTCGGCCGCCGCGGTGTCCATCGCCGGCAACGGTGTCAGCGACGTCGTCCACCTGGTCGCCGAGCTCCTCGAGAACGCCACCTCGTACTCGCCGCCGGCCACCAGCGTCCTCGTCACCAGCCGCTCGCTCGGTCCGGGGGCCGGGGCGATGATCGAGATCGAGGACCAGGGCATCGGCATGCCGGCCAAGGAACTCGAACGGGTCAACGACCGACTGGTGAACCCGCCGGTGGTCGACGTGTCGGTGTCACGGACCATGGGCCTGTTCGCGGTCGGTCGGCTGGCCAGCCGCCACGGCATCCACGTCCAGCTGCGCGAATCCGCCTCCGGAGGTATCACCGCTGTCGTCCGGCTGCCCGCCAAGCTGGTGACCGGAGACGGCGGGGCCGGCACGGGACCGGGCCGGCCCACCGCGCCGACGCTAGGAACCCGCGCCGGCGACGCGCCGGCCATCCCCGGTTCCCCGACCGGACCGCGTGCACCGGAGCGGCCGGAGCGCACCGGCTCGGGAACTCCCGAACCGGTGGGCGGCAGAGTCGCGCCGACGAACGGCACCGGGGCCAACGGGCACCGGACCGCAGGTGAACCCGCCGGACCGGAAAGCCTTTTCGACGACTCCAGTGGGCCCCGGCGGTTCCCCAGCACCGGGTCGTTCCCGCTCACCGGGCCGCTGGCCGCCGCTCAGCTCGGGTCCGACCGAACGGGTTCGCTGCCCACCGCGGATAATCGCGACTTCGGGCCGGACGACTTCACCCCCGGCCTCGACAGCGGCACCGAGCGCGACAGCGAGGCGGATGGCACCAGCGCCGCTCCGCCGACCCTGCCGCACGATCTACTCGGGCGGGGAGGAAACGACGGGGACTACCCGGTCCCGGGAACCCGGGACCGGCCCGGCCCCGGTGGGCAGGACGGTCCCCGTGACCCACGGGAGCTCGACGACCGGGAACTCAACGACCGGGAACTCGACCTCGATGTCCTTCGCGGCCGCGGCGGCACCGCTCCCGGTGGCCGGCTCGACCCGGCCACCGACGCCGAACCGCCCCCCGACGTCGTACCGGACACCCAGACCATCGACCGGCGCGGATTCGGACGACGGGACGATCTGGTCACGGACGAGACGAGACCGGTGTCGTTCGGGGACAACCGCTGGGGGACCAAACCACGTCCCGGCGGCACCACCGGGCCCGGTCGGACCGAGCAGCCCGACACCGCCCGCCCCGGCACCGCCCGGCCAGACCCGGCCAGA
Source organism: Frankia sp. CgKIO3 (assembly GCF_977946435.1). Lineage (NCBI taxonomy): Bacteria > Bacillati > Actinomycetota > Actinomycetes > Frankiales > Frankiaceae > Frankia > Frankia sp. CgKIO3. The sequence continues at coordinate 10,889 of NZ_CDWTMO010000121.1, forward strand.
CCCGGCCAGACCCGGCCCGAGGCCGGTGAGCGGGCCCCGTCGGCCGAGGAGCCGACCCCCGGGGCCGGCAGTGTGTTCGCCCGCTCCGAGAACCGGCCCGTTCCGCAGGAACGATCGGAGCCCATGGAGTCCACCGGTCCCCGCGACCGGCCGGCGTCGGCGCTCGGGTCCCGGCGGTTCCGCGATACCGGGGCGACGGAGGCGATCTCCGGCGAGGACACCGGCGAACAGACCACGGCGGACCGGGACACCGACGACATCGAGACGTCGCCGATCTTCGATTCCGTGTCGGCGTGGTTCCAGCGATGTTCGCCGTCCGGTCGGGCGCCCGCCCAGCATTCGACGGCGGCCGCGGCGGCCCACCCCACCGGGCCGGATGCCGGTACGGCGGCGCCACCGGCCCGTTCCCCGGTCCGTCCGGGGCTCGGTGGGGCCTTCGGGCAACGCGGCCCGGCCCGCTCCGGAGTCGATCCGCTCACGGGTACCCGGACACCGGCGCGGGAGGAGCCCGCGGCGGACGCGCCGTCGGCGGCTCCGCCCGTCCCGGCCTTCGCGGCCCTGCATCAGACGGCCCTGCACCATCAGACGCCAGCACAGTACCAGCCAACGCCCCAGCAGACCCCGTCCCGGGAGAACTGGACATCTCCCGGGGACGCCGGCTGGCAGGCGGCCGAGTTGTTGCGTCAACCGAGCACAGGCGGCGTGACGCGGTCGGGCCTACCGGTGCGAGTTCCCATGACCCATCTCGTGCCCGGCAGCGCCGAACCCGCGCCCCGCCGGCGTCCCGCCGACACCTCGGCCAGATCTCCTGAGGCTGTAAGAGGCCGGCTTGCCAGCTTTTACCAGGGCGTACGGCAGGGACGTGATGTCGGAGTCGACACCGCGAGGAATCCTCGACGTGACGCGCAGGAGGAACGGTGACACCCGTGAGTTCTGAAGCCCAGAACCTCAACTGGTTGATCAACAATTTTGTCGATCGAGTCCCGGGTGTCGCCCACACCGTCGTGGTGTCCGCAGACGGCCTGCTACTCGCCGTCTCCGACGGCTTCCCCCGGGATCGCGCCGACCAGCTCGCCGCAGTGGCCTCGGGACTGGTGAGCCTGACCCAGGGCGCCGCCCGCGTCTTCGAGGCGGGCGGCGTCACCCAGACGGTCGTGGAGATGGAGCACGGCTTTCTCTTCATCATGGCAATCAGTGACGGCGCGAGCATGGCAGTGCTCGCGGCACCATCCTGCGACATCGGTCTGGTCGGCTATGAGATGGCCCTGCTGGTCAGCCGGGCGAAGGACGTCCTGACCCCGGCGTTGCGCGCCGAGCTGCAGGGAACCCTTCCGCGGTGACCGGACGGCAACACAGGGAGTCAGGGTGAGTATCGATCCCGAGGGCACGCCCGGGCCGGTCGTCCGTCCGTATGCGATGACCGGTGGGCGCACTCGGTCGCGCTATGAACTCGCCATCGAGGCACTCGTCTTCACGACGCCTCTCGGCGAGGAACGAGCGATCGGCCTCAACCTGGAGCAACAGACCATCGCCGCCATGTGCCGGCAGGTGCGATCCATCGCGGAGATCGCCGCTGGCCTCCGGATGCCCCTCGGGGTGGCCCGCGTGCTGGTAGGCGACATGGCGGACGAAGGCTTCGTCCGCGTCCACCAGCAGCCTGACCGCGACGAGGCACCGGATCTCGCGTTGCTCGAAAGGGTTCTCAATGGCCTTCGAAAGCTCTGACAACAGGCGGGTCAACTCCGCCGTCGCCACGACCTCGGTTAAGATCGTAGTAGCGGGCGGGTTCGGCGCCGGAAAAACCACATTCGTGGGTTCGGTGTCCGAGATCGTCCCGCTGCGCACCGAGGCCGTCATGACCGAGGCGGGAGCCCACATCGACGACCTCACCCACCTGATGGACAAGACCACCACCACGGTCGCCATGGACTTCGGCCGAGTCTCGCTGGACGAGGATCTGATCCTGTACTTGTTCGGCACCCCCGGGCAGTACCGCTTCTGGTTCATGTGGGACGACATCGTGCGGGGAGCCATCGGTGCGATCGTGCTCGCCGACACCCGCCGACTGGCCGACTGCTTCGCCGCGGTCGACTACTTCGAGCAGCGGCAGTTGCCCTTCGTGATTGGCGTCAACTGCTTCGACGGGATTCTGCGGCACTCGATCGAGGACGTCCGGGAAGCACTGCAGATCAGCCCGGCCGTTCCCGTCATCACCTGCGACGCCCGCAACCGCGACTCCACCAAGAGCGCACTGATCGCGGTGGTCGAGCACACGATGTCGCGGGCAACCGCACGGACCTGAGGTGATCCCGCCCGGGGCGGCCGGTGCCAGTCGCCCCGGGCAAACGAGCCGACCCGAGCTCAGACGGGCGAGGGAACTTTGCGGAGTTCGGCCTCCAGCGGGACCTTGGTG
>NZ_CDWTMO010000122.1:0-13159 GCF_977946435.1 Frankia sp. CgKIO3
GGGCTGGTCCCTGGTCCACGGCATGCGCCGCCGATGTCCAGGGGCCCGACCGCCTCCGGAGAGGGGCACCGGGTCGGTGAGTATGGGCGACATGGGGATCACTGTCGACCGCGGACCTTTCGGCTTCTTGTGATCTACCTGTACGCAGGCTGTGAAGCTCGGTCGGGGTGCGTCGGGCCGGTCAGGCAGGCAGGCTCGGGTGGGACCGTCCCCGAGGGTGGGAGGCATCGGGGCAGCTCGACCATGAAGGCGGTGCGTCCCGGCTCGCTCGTGGCCTGCACGTGCCCGTGATGTGCCTCGACGACGGCGGCGACGATGGCGAGCCCCAGCCCGGTGCTACCGGCGGCGCGGGACCGCGAGCTGTCGCCGCGCGCGAAGCGTTGGAAGACCTCGGGGAGCAGATCCGGGGGGATGCCCGGGCCGTCGTCCACGACCGCGAGGATCGCCGTGGGGCCGCTCACGGTCAGGCTCGCCGTGACCTGGGTGCCCGGCGGCGTGTGGGTGCGGGCGTTGGCCAGCAGGTTCGCGAGAACCTGGTGCAGGCGGGCCGGGTCCCCGGTGACCGTGACCGGCTCCTCGGGCAGGCCGAGGGCGAAGCGGTGGCCCGGGGCGGCCACGTGCGCGTCGCTGACCGCGTCGATGATCAGCCGGGAGACGTCCACCGGTTCCCGGACCAGGTCCCGACCGGAGTCGAGCCGGGCGAGCAGCAGCAGGTCGGAGACCAGCGCCGTCATCCGCGCGCTTTCGGACTCGACCCGGCTCATCGCGTAGGTGACGTCCGCGGGGACGTGCTCGCGGGTCCGGCGGGTCAGCTCGGCGTACCCGCTGATCGCCGCGAGCGGAGTGCGCAGTTCGTGGCTGACGTCGGCGAGGAACTGGCGCATCCGCATCTCGCTCGCGTGCCGGGCGGCCAGCGCGGCACCGATGTGGCCGAGCATCCGGTTGAGCGCCGCCCCGACCTGGCCGACCTCTGTGCGCGGGTCGGTGTCGACCTGCGGCACACGCACCGACAGGGCCACCTCACCCCGGTCGAGGGGTAGCTCGGCGACCCGGGAGGCCGTCGCGGCGACCCGCCGCAGCGGTCGCAGCGTGACGCGGACGATCGCCGTGCCGGCGATCGCGGCGGCCGCGACCCCCACCAGGGCCATCACCCCAGCGATCATCGCCATCCTGGTGAGGGTCGCGTTCACCTGTTTCATCGGCAGCCCGGTGACGACGGTCATACCGTCAGGGGTGGTCCTCGCGAGGAGCCGATAGTCACCCTGATCGCCGAACGCCCGGGTATACGGCCGCAGGTAGGCGGGAATGCCCGCGACGACGGCGGTCTCGGCGGTGGTCAGCTCCTTCCCCTCACCGGCGGTATCGATGAAGGCCCCGTAGGTTCCATCCTCGTCCACGACGGCTCCCAGCGTTCCCGGATCGACCGGTCCACGGAAGAACCGGCGGACCCGCAGCTGCTGCGGGCTGAGGCTGGACGGCTGGCCGGCGGCAGCGGAGTCGGCAGCGGAGTCGGCAGCGGAATTGGCAGCGGAATCGGCGGGGGCAGCGGAGCCGGCGGCGGTGGCCGAGCCGCCGGCAGTGCCGTAGCCGGCGTTCCCCTCGGCTGGGGCCGGGAGGGTCGGCAGGGCCGGGAAGGACGGGAGGTTCTGAAGAAAGGCGGGTTCCGGCCGGTCCCATCGTCCGCTGGCCTCCCGCAGCCGCCTGTCGAGCTGGTCGACGAGGACACCTCGCAGCGCGACGGCGGTGACGAACACGATCGCCAGCGAGACGGTCGCCAGCAGGAGCATCAGTAGGGCGAGCAGCCGGGTGCGCAGCGACCAGCGCGAGGGCGAGACCGGCACGATCCGGTGAGCCGGGGAGCTCATGCCGGGCCCGGCGCGGTGCCCCTCGATGACGGGGTGGCGGAGGTCTTCGGTGCCAGCGCCGGATCGGCCGGCCGCAGGACGTACCCGGCCCCGCGCATCGTGTGGATCATCGGGGGGCGGCCGGCGTCGATCTTCTTGCGCAGGTACGAGACGTAGAGCTCGACGACGTTCGCCTGGCCGCCGAAGTCGTAGTTCCAGACCCGGTCGAGGATCTGGGCCTTGCTGAGCACCCGGCGTGGGTTGCGCATGAAGAAGCGCAGCAGTTCGAACTCGGTGGCGGTGAGGTGCACCGGCTGGCCGGCGCGCTGCACCTCCCGGCTCTCCTCGTCCATCGTGAGGTCGCCGACGACGAGCCGGGCGCCCTGCAACGCCTCGGTGGTGCGCGCGGCGCGACGCATCAGTCCGCGCAGCCGCGCGACGAGCTCCTCGAGACTGAACGGCTTCGTGACGTAGTCGTCGCCGCCGGCGGTGAGTCCCGCCACCCGGTCCTCGACGGCGTCCCGGGCGGTCAGAAACAGCACCGGTACGTCCGGGCTCTCCGCCCGCAGGCGCCGAAGCACCTCCAAGCCGTCCATGTCGGGCAGCATGATATCGAGAACGACCGCGTCCGGCCGGAAGTCGCGGGCGAGCCGCAGCGCTCCGCGACCATCCGCGGCGCTGCGCACTTCCCACCCCTCGTAGCGCAGCGCCATCGACAGCAACTCCGCCAGTGTCGTCTCGTCGTCTACCACGAGGACCCGCACCGATTGCATGGTGTCAGCTTCGCCTCCTTGGCTGGCTGTTACCTGAGGTCTTGCTGTGAGCTGGTTCTGTGAATGCCCGGGGGCCGCGGAATCGTAGGTGTGCCACTCGCCGCGATGTCCATCGACGAGACGACGGGGACCCCCTCGAATGGCAGCCTCCCCCGGGTGGCGGGCCCGACGGCTCCGATGGGATGGACACCACGTTCGGTCAAGTATCGCATCACATCTTGCCAAGATTTTATCTTGGTGAGACTAATGTGGTCGGAGGTAGTGAGAGATGGGAGAATATCAACGGGATCACGATGTGATCTGTCGTCGGGTTGACCGTTGGAGTATCCCCCTTCAGGGGGTTCACCTGCGCAAACTGGGTAGGTGCACAGCATGGCTCGCCATAGTCGTCCTCGGTCCGCCGTCCGCGGTAACCGTCCCCGTATCGTGCGCCGGGTGGTACTGCCCACCGCAACTCTGGTCACCGCGGGAGTTGTGACCGTGGGTACGGCGTTCGCCTGTTCCAGATCGTCCTCGGTGGCGTCGGCTCCCGGGGAAACCAGCCGCGTCGTCGCCGCCGTAGCTCGCGGCGCCGGCACCTTCCCGCCGTCGGCCGGGGATGCGGGCGCGATTGCCGAGGCGGTCCGGACGAGCCCGTTCACCGCGGATGTTCCGCCGCAGAACTACGAGGTCACCGGGACCACCGTGGCCGCCAGCGACCCGAGCTGGGCACTGACCGAGCTGCGCCCGACTGTGGCCGATCTCGACCGGGCCGAGGGGGTACTGCATCACACGGACTCCGGGTGGGAACTGGTCCAGCTCGGTACCTACGAGGTCGGGTGTGGCGTCGTGCCCGAGGCGGTGCTGGACGACCTCGGCCTGAAGTGCCCGCCGCGGGACGGCTCGGTCTTCCCGACCTGATCTCCGGGAGTTCCGGGCGGCGGATCTGCCTGCCGGGACGGCCGGAGCGTCAGGGGGTGTAGATGATGTCCCAGAGCCGAGCGGTCATGTCGGTACTGGTGGTGGCGAGCAGGAGGCCGTAGGGAGCGAACGCGCAGCTCATCACCGTGCTGCTGTGCCCGGTGAGGGTGGCGATCGCGGACCCGGTCGCGACGTCCCACAGTTGCGCGGTGTCGTCGGTGCTCGCCGTCGCCAGCAGGTGGCCGTCCGGGGAGAAGGCGCAGCTCTGCGCCGAACCCGGCAGGGTGAGCACGGTGGTGCCGCTGGAGGCGTCGGTGAGCCGGGTGCCCTCGTTGCCGGCCGTCGGGAGAGAAGGCGCAGCCGCCGGCGAAGTTCGTGTGCCCGGGTAGGCTCATGATGATCTCGCCGACCGTGACGTCCCACAGCAGGGTGGACTCCGCGCCGGCGGTGACCAGCAGCCGGCCGTCGGGGGAGAAGGCGCAGCCGTAGACCGAGCCGCGATGGCCGTTGAGGGTGGCAAGGTTCTTCCCGGTCGACGAACCCCACAGCCGGACGGTGCGGTCGGTACTGGTCGTGGCGAGCAGGCTGCCGTCCGGGGAGAAGGCGCAGCCGTACACGGGTCCCCGGTGCCCGGTCAGGGTCACCGTCTGGCGGGCGGCGTCGACGTCCCAGATGCGGGCCGTCTTGTCGCTGCCGGTGGTGGCGAGCAGCTTGCCGTCCGGGGAGAAGGCGCAGCCGTGCACGACCAGGCTCTTGCGCCCGCTGAGCGTGACCGACGTTCGGCCGGTGGCGACGTCCCACAGCCGGGTGCCGTCCTTGCTGGTGGTGGCGAGCACCTTGCCGTCTGGGGAGAAGGCCGCCGAGGTGACATCGCGTTCGTGTCCTTTGAGGGTGGCCCGCGCGGTGACCTCGACGTGGTGGGACGGGCGGCTGCTGCGCTCGAAGCCGCGCAGGTCCGCCGGCACCGCCGACCCCATCGGCACCGGCCCGGACGGAAGCGTGGTCGCCAACCAGTCGGCGTCGCGGACCGGAGTGCCGGGTGCCGCGTGGGTGTGGATAAGGCTACCCGGTGCCTCGGCGGCCAGGTCGAACAGGGAACCGTCGGTGAGGCGGACCCGCACCAGCACGGCGCTCGCGTCGAAGCGTTCCCCGGGCTCGACGAGCCAGCGCACCATCGTCGCCCGCCCGCCGGGGATATCCCAGCGAGCCGGTTGCAGGACCGGATTCGGGCGCGCCGCGGTGGTCCGGCGAGTGGAGACCGAGCTTGCCCAGGCGGCGGCGCCGAGCACCACGGCGAGCTCGGGATCGGCGGGGAGGTAGATCTGCTGCCCCGGCCAGTCGGTGCCGCCCCCGAGCCGACCTTCGAGGATGTCGGTGACGACCGGGATCCGGGAGCTGCCCCCGACGAGGAGCACCCCACTCAGCTTGTCCGGTCCGTAACCGGATGACTTCAGCAGGTGCTGGCAGCAGGCCATCGTGCGGGCCAGGATGGGGGAGGCGAGCTGGGTGAACCGGTCACGCTGCATGCTGACCAGCAGGCCGGCCGGGCTGAAAACGTCCTCCACGACGGCGATGTCGGAGAGCTGATGTTTCACCGCCCGGGCGAAATCGAGCAGCTCGTGGCGGGTCCGGTTGGCCGTGGTCTGGAACGTCTCGCCGATCCCGGGCGGATTCAGTAGCGGTTCCAGCCCCGGCCCGTACAACCCCAGGATCTCGTCGAACAGAATCTGGTCGAATTCGCGGCCGCCGCAGTCGTGCAGAGCCGAGTGGGAGAGCATCTCGTGCCGGCCGTCCTCACCGACCGCGACCAGCGCCCCCTCGAACGTCCCGCCACCCAGGTCGTACACGAGCATGAGCGAGCCAGGCTCGGGCGCGGCGCCGACCACCGGCGACCAGGCCGCCGCGACCGGCTCGGCGAGCAGGTCCACGTCGACGAACCCGGCGGCCTCCGCCGCGGCGATCATCGTCCGGCGCAGCGGGCCGGCGGGATCGTAGCTCGCCGGTATCGTGACGACGGCCCGCGACAGCGCCGCACCGCCGAGCTGCTGTTCGGCCTCGGCCTTCAGCGCGGACAGCACCGCGGTCACCAGCACGTGCGCCGGATAGCCGCGGCCGTCGAGCGACACGGCGCTGTCCCGGGCCAGATCGCGCTTGACCTCGCCGCGGGCCAGATCCGCTTGCGCCGCTCAGCGAGCGTGCCGACGATCAGGCTGCCGCCGTCCACGAAGACCGACGCGGGCCAGCTCGCCGAGCCGCTCGCGGGCTCCTTCACCGGTTCGATGCGACCGTCGACGGCCAAGGCGGCCGAGGCACTGCAGGTGCCGTAGTCGATGGCGAGGATCGGCTCGCCCACAGCACCCTCTGTCCACGTTTCCAGTGGGCAGATCGTAGCGATGTCGACAAAGCCACCAGCGACACCCTCACCAGTGGGGCAAAAGCTGGGACCGAATGTTTGCGACCGGTTGCCCTTCGTAGCGGCTCTCGCCGGTGCGGACAGCGGCGGCCGGCGCCTGCCGGCATGAACAGGCAGACTGCCGGCCTTCCCCGGCGACCGACAGTCCGCGGAACCACGCCGGTGCGCCCCCGATCCGGCACCAAGCCGTCTCGCTTCCCCCGACGATCCGGCCCGACCCGTCGCACCGGCGTGGTCCGTGCCCTCGATCCTGGTAGTTCCGATGGGCCGACACCATCCCTCAATCATCGGGGGAAAGCGGATGATCCCCGGCCGTCACCGATCCGTCCGGGTGATCCATCGGCTGGGGCGCCAGGGCGCGCGACGCAGGTCGCCCGTGGCGGCGGCCAGTCCGGCTACCTGCTCGGCGGCCTGCTTGCCGAGATCGACGGCCATGGTGCGCGGTAGCGAGGACCCCTCGCCGGGGATCGTGCGCAGCCGGGCGACCATCGGTCCGAGCCGGATGATCTGAAGGTAGCCCGCGAGCGGATCGCCGGTGGCGAGATGCAGGTGGGCGGACCCGGCCGTGCCGGCCGTGCCGTCCGTGACGGGCCCGGCCCGGGCGACCAGGTGTCGGGTGAGTAGGGCGGCCCTCCGGTTGTTGCGCAGCAGCCACCGCGAGTCGTCCAGCCGGTACAGATCCGCGTCCGGGGTGCCCAGCCAGATCGCGTGCCCACGGTGCACCGCCTGGATCTCACGGCCGTCCGCCTCGGCATTCGTGCCGTCGCCGGGGATCGGTTGGTCAGCCGGATGGGCCGTCGCGACGTCGGGAGATCTGATCCGCCACATGCCGACGGGGAGCGCATCCGGTCCCAGGAACGACCCGAGGAAGGCTGCCCAGAGACGACAGGACCGCGGATGACCTTCGTCCCCGCCGTCTCCCCCGCCCATCCTGACGAGGGTGTGGCCGAAGTCGGCGCAGGACAATCCCTCGAAATCAAGGGGGCCTCAATCGAGGGGCCTTAGCCAAGGGGGGCTCAGCCGAACCCGAGCTCGCGGGTCCAGAGGGCGGCCGCCGTGCTGGGCGGGATCGTCGCCGGGGCGTCGGGATGGCTCGCCACGTACTTCGCCTTCGCCGTGCGCAGATAGTCGGCGATGACACTGGCCTTGACGTTCATCGCCCGTGCCGCCTCCCGGTGGGACATGCCCCGGCAACCGACGAGGACCATCACCTCAGCCTCCCGCGGGGAGGGCCGGTGCAGGCGGCGGCGTCGGCGGGCGGCGTCGAAGATTCGATCGAGCAGGTCGTGCACGGTGGCGGCGGTCATTCCCCACTCGCCGCGCAGTTCATCGATGAGGTCGCCCTGGGCGAGTCCGCGCAGCAGGTTCCGTTCCGCGAGCCCGATCTCGCCCCGGGACAGCGGTCGCCGGTGCGCATCCTCCAGTAGAAACCCGGCGAGGCGGGCGGAGACGTGGAAGCTACCCTCGGCGACGGCGGTCACCGCCGCCACGAACTGCTGGGCCGGGGCGGTCTTCTCAACGAAGCCGCGAGCCTGTGCGGCGGCCGCGTCGAGGACCTCGTCCGGTGTCGCCACCCCGGAGGTCGCCAGCACCCGAAGACCGCGCCGATGCAGGTCGGCCACGGCGGCGGCCCCGGACACCCCGGGCAGGTGCAGGTCGCACACCACGATCCCGGGCGTGGCGTCCCGGTCGAAGGTCTCCAGGCTCGGGGCCGGCGCCAGCACGGAAAACCCCGCGCCGGCGAACCTGGCGGCCAGCGATTCGGTGGCGATCGGGTGATCGTCAATGATCGCCACCGAGACCGGCCGGCGATCGACGCTCATCGACCGTCCCCGGGCGTGCCGTCCCCGGTCGGCTCGGCGGCAGGCCAGCGGAAGGTCACCTTCGTCCCACCACCCGGCCAGGCGGTCACCAGGGTCTCCCCGCCATACCGGCGCAGAGCGGAATAGCTTCCGGTCATGCCTCCGCCCGGTCGGACGGAGCCGGGATCGAACCCCACCCCCCTGTCCCGGACGACCACCAGCACCGAATCCGCGTCGCCCTCGACGAAGAGGTGAACCTCGTCGGTGCTGGCGGAGTGTCGAACCACGTTGCGCAGGGCCTCCCTCGTCGCGGCCACCAGTGCCTCGCGGACCTCCGCGGGCGGTTCGCCCTTGATCGACACGAAGGGCACCAGGGCGAGCCCCTCGTCGGCGAAGGCGTCCACGACCGCGGACATCATCTCCTCGAGGCCGTTCTGGGTGGAGCCCGGCGAAGCCGTGCCGTCGACGGCCAGGGCCCTCGGGTCTATCCCGCGTGGATCCATGATGATCCGACGCGCCCGCTGTGCCCCGCGCTGGGCCTCCCGGACGAGCGCCGGCGAGGGCACTCCACCGGCGGCGACGTGATCGACGACGGGGAGCAGGTAGTCGTGGATCTCCCGATGGGTGATCTCGCGTTGGCGCAGGCTCTCGGCCTCCTTCTCCTGCTCGATCGCGAGCCGCCCGGCCGCCGCGGCCTCGTCCTGGGCGGCCGCGGTCGCCGCGGAGAGCGCGCGCAGCTCATGGGCGATGAGCATGGCGACGACGTACCACAGGGCGAAGCCCAACAGGTCCGAACCGAGCTTGAGGGAGACGTCCGGCAGCACGGCCAGGCTCCACGCCGCCATCAGGACGGCCACCGCACCGACCGCGAGCAGCGTCAGCCCGAGGCCGAAGCCGATGCCCGCGGGTGCGACGAGGCTGAACGGCACGAGCTCAGTCATGATCTTGTTGCGTTCGTCGGGTTGCGCGGCTCTGGACCCGACGAGCATCAGCGCCACGCAGAAGGCGACGTCCGCTAGGACCAGCCGGGGGGACAGCCGGCCAGGCCGCCGCCAGACCCGCCAGGTGAACCAGGATGCCTCGACGGCTGCGGCCGCCACGATCAGCACGGCGATCCACGGGTGGCGCAGGCGAGCCCAGCCGAAGAGCGGAATGATCATGAACGTCGCACAGGCTGCTCTGGTATAGCCGACCATTCGGGACATACGTTGCTCGGTGCGTTGGATGACGTCGCAGGAAGAAGCCGCCGATCCGACCAACATGGTCATAGTGCGCAACGGTAGCGAGCCAGCCACAGATCGACCAGCGCCTGACCAGTGGCCGGCCAGAGTGCCTGACCAGTGGTCGACCAGAAGGAGCGGGCATCTGGTCGTCCCGGTGTGTGAAGAGCGCCATCCGGGCACCGCAATCAGATGCAGACCACGTATCCCGTCATCCTCACGGTCCCGCCGCCGGGTCCCGGCCCGACGCCACCCGAGCCCTCGCCGATCCCCGATCCTGTTCTGCCCGGTCCCGAGCCGACGCCACCCGAGCCCGCGCCGGATCCGGTACCACCGCCCGGCCCGGGGCCGGATGTTCCGATCCCGCCGAACCTGCTGGTCCTCCCGCCAGCCGGGAATCGCGCCGCCGGAATGGGTAGACCGAGGGCATGATGCACCGACCAGCTGGAATCCCCGCGCAGGAGCTGACCGACGTTGACCTCGTCCGGGAGCTGCGGCACCTGCATCGCACCCGGCACGACGCCTTCATCGCGGGGAGCGAGGACGCCTTCGAGACCCACACCGCGCGGATGCTGGAGCTCGAACGCGAATACCTGCGGAGGTTCCCAGACGCCGCGAGTCCCGATCCGCGCCGGACCCGAGCTGGCAGACGGCGTGCCGCCGGGGTTCCCGTCTGAGCTGCTTCAGGGACGCGCGTGGCTTCAGGGGCGGACGCGGGTCAGCGCGTCGAGGTAGATGTCGACCACCTGGCTCGGGTCCGGCCGGAGGTAGGAGCGTCCTCCGGTCGCCGCGGCGATGCGCCGCAGCGCGGTGAGGTCGGCGTCGTTGCTATAGGCGATCATGATTATGGCGACCGGCCGCTTCGGGTCGTAGTCGGCGTGCAGCTGTTCGATCAGCCCGTCCAGGCTCGGCGTGGCAGTACCCCGGTTCGTGTCGCGACCGTCGGTGAGGATGACGACCTGGTTGAGCCGGCCGGGGACGTAGTGCTGGGTCAGGAAACGGAAGGCCGCGAGCGTGGTGGCGTACAGATCGGTGGCTCCGCCGGGGACGATCCCGGCCTGCGCGGCGATCAGCTCGTCCCGATGGGTGCCGCCTCGTCCGGGTGCGTTAAGCGGAGCCATCGGCACGAGATCCTGGTAACCTTGGACGCCCTGCTCGCCGGAGAACCGCCAGAGACCGACCTGGCTGTCGGGTGCGAACAGGCGCAGGCCGGCCAGGGAGGTCTCGATGGCCGCCTGCATCCGAGTTCTTGACGGGTCGGTGCCCGGGACCGGTTCGGCCATCGATCCGGAGCTGTCAAGCGCCACGAGGGTGGCACCACGCTGACGGGCATGGCGGAAGAACCGCCGAGCCGTGCCGAGCGTGCTGTCGGAGGCGTCCGTGCTCGCCAGCCTCGGCGGGACGGAGCGCACCCCATCGGTCGCGTTCAGCGTCTCGGCCAGCCCGCTTGGATCATCGTGGCCCGCCAGTTCGGTGAGTGTGCGGAAACCGGCTCCGGTGAGGGCCGCGCGGTCCGCGTCCCCGCGCACGAAGGTGGCGGAGGCGTCCGCCGCGGCCCGCCGGGACGACGAGCTCGCCGTCTTCTTCAGGACGATGTACGGCACCGTCGCCGTGAACATCCCGTCCGAGGGGTAGGACGCCACCAGCGTCGTGGCTAGGCGGTTACCGTTCTGGCTCGTCAGGGACCGGTTGTAGGCGATGACATCGGCCTCCAGGGCCGGGAAGGCCGAGGGAGCGGATCCGGCCGCGCCGTTCTCCGTGCCGCCGGTGCGCACCGAGTCGAAGAGCTGCTGGTCATACTCCGGCAGCCAGTCGATGGAGCGTTCCTGCCGGAGCACGGTGAGCTGGGCCGCGCGATCCTGGTCGAACGTGCCGGTGGTCATCTCGGCCGCGGTGAGTCCGCGGGCGGCGCTCACCGTTCCGACGACGGCCCGCAGCGCGGCGGCTGAGTTCTCCGGATTGGCCATGGCGAACCGGAAGTCCCCCCACCGGGGCTCGCCCCGGTGGGTCCAGAAATCGGCCTCGCCCGCGGCCGCGGCCAGTTCGGCCCAGGTCACATGATGCTCGGGCCAACCGAGGCGCTGCGCCATGAGTCTCGGCATGGCGATGACGACGGGCGATCCCGCGATCGTCGTGGCCTTCGCCGGCAGTTGCGCCGTGGCCGGGTCCGATTCCTGGCCCAGCTCCAGCCAGTCGGCCGACTCCGGAATCCAGACGTCGGGCGGGCCGGGGGAGTCCGGCGACTCCGGTCGGGACAGCGTGTCGAGCACCCGGTCGGAGGCGACCGCCGACACGGCGAGGGTCACACACGGGCCCGCCGAGCCCTCGGCACCGGCGCGCCGAAGATCGAAGTCGGCGGCGAGCCGGCTGATCGGCGCCGCGAGTGCCGGCGCGGTGGTGATGGTCAGGGTGGCCCGTTCGCCGCCGTCCGCGCATTCCCCGGCCGGTCCGGCATCCCAGGCGGCGCGGGCCGCGAACCCGATCCCGGTGGCGGTCAACGCGCCCAGCACAAGCAGCGCCGCGCCGCTGACGATGCCCAGGCCGACGGTGACGGCGCGGCCACGGCCGCGGCCACCGGCCCGGGACCCGCCGTGATGGGACGCGCCACCACGAAATCTGTTGCGGCGGGATCGATGACGGGCGTCGGACGCGGAGACGTCCTTTCCGCGAGCGAGCGTCGTGTCCGTCCCTGACCCGCCACCAGCACGATGGTCTGCCTGCGTTTCCCGCTGTTTCTCGCCGAGCCCATCGCGCAGCGCCCGACACCATCCCCGGGTGTCCGGTCGGCCCCAGATAGAATTCGTAATGAAGTAATTAATGCAAGCCAATATGCGTCTTCGCAGGTCACGGGCTCGCGAGGACCCCGAAGTGAACAAGTTATTTTATTCCGAATCCATAGTGATGATATTGTGCCCCGCGCCGGTTCCCCTGCCGCCGATACTGCCGATAGCCCGGTTGGGCGTCATCACTTTCTTGGAAGACCGGGGTCTGCTGTTGTTCTTCCGTTTCTCACGTCGTTGCGGCGGTGTTCCTACTTATGGGTCCTTCGCGTTCTACCCGGGCTGGGTGTGCGCGTCGCCGATGGCGAGGTCGGTGGGGCGACGGCGGCTGGGGTTTCGAGGTCGGCCAGGGTTTCGACGTCGGCGGGTGAGCCGGTGCCGTCGCAGGGCACGCCGGTGACCCGTCCCGGGTGGGCCCGCAGCCATGCCCGGGCGCCGACCTCGCCGCGCGCGAGAGCCGCCGCCTCGGGCCAGACCGAGCGGCGTAGCAGGACGGGATGGGCCGGCAGGCCTCCGTAGGTGGCGGTCAGCGCCGGATGGGTCGACCCCGGATCGGCCGCGGCGGAGATCAGACGTTGCACCGCCGCCGCGCCGAGGGACGGTTAGTCTACCAGGGTGACGACCACGGCGTCGGCGTCGGTGCCGACCAGGGCGGCGAGACCGGCCCGCAGCGACGCGCCGACACCCTCGGCCCACCGCGCGGCCGATACCAGGCGAACCTCCGGAATCGGGCCGGCCGTGGGTTCCATCCCAGCCGTGGGTTCCAGGCCGATCTCGGGCGCATCCTCGCCCGCGGGCGCCGGCCCGGCGACCCGGCGGGTGGCGAGGCGTCGCACGACGGCGCCCACCTCGTCCGCGGCGGCGCCGGTGACGACCACGACCGGCCGGCAGCCCCCCGCCGTGAGCAGGCGGACACCCCGCTCGACCAGCGTCACACCGCCCAGCTCGACCAGGGCCTTGGGGCGTCCCATCCGCCGTCCGGCCCCGGCGGCGAGCAGCAGGCCGGCGACGTTCACGTGCTCCGGTATACCCGCCCCTGCGTCGCAGGAATTCGACGATCCGGATGTCGAAGACGGCGTTGTCGTCCCCGGCCACCATTCTTTGCAGAGAAGTTCACGGCCCCGCTTGGCGTAGCCCTTGAGACAGTCCGCCCGCTCCACAAAACAAGTCCATCGCAGTAAGCGAAGATCCGTGAGTCAGGGACATGCCAGGTAGCAGGGGCTGGGCGCCCAAGGCTTGCCCCGCCCGTCGGCGTGTTGGACTGACTGTAGCCTGCTTTCTGCGTTGTGACATCGTTACGTGACTTGCGGTCACGTCCTTCCTGGCTCTGAGTGCCGTGCGTTCGTAGCAGGAGAGATCGCCGCTGATCTCGGTGCCGACGCTCCCATTCGTCGAGTGGGCGGCGCTCTTGGCCGGGCGCATGGCGC
>NZ_CDWTMO010000123.1:0-13148 GCF_977946435.1 Frankia sp. CgKIO3
CACGACCAGTACTACCGGCGCAACGTTGAGATCATGAGGGACTGGCTGGAGAAGAACGTCCCCAACGTGCATCCCGTCGGCCGCAACGGCATGCACCGTTACAACAACGCCGACCATTCGATGCTGACCGCGATGCTCACCGTGGAGAACATCCTCGACGGCACCGAGCACGATGTGTGGACTGTCAATGTGGAACAGGAGTACCACGAGGAGAAGGCAATCACCGACTCCGAGACCAGCGCGACAGCAGGAACTGGCCGCGACGCGCCGATCATTCCACGCCGAGACCACAGATCGTTCCTTGCTGCTCCATCCAGCACGAACAGCACGACGAGATCCGGCAGACCTGCGGGCTGACGCAGCCCGTCACCAACGAGAATTAGGCCGGACCATGATCGCTAGTGGGCAAGAGTGACGAGATGGGGTGCGTTGACGGCGCGCCAGCGGGCTTGGGTGGACTCGATCAGCTTGTCTGCCATGGCCAGTCCTGCGGCGCGAGACCTCGGCCCATCGGTGATCTTGGTGATGGGCCTTAGGGAACTTCGCCTTCCGTGCCACCGCCCTACGTGCCGTCGGTATCCGGCTCCCACGGGGCAGGTCACCCCTGGTACCTGAGCGCCCTTCCCGGAACCAGTCCTGGTCCAGACCGTCGCATTGATCGGCAGGCTCCGCCATCCCGCTCGATTCGGTTACGAACAGCACCGGCTGCGCCCGCTACGCCCCGCCTGGCGAGAGCTGTTCAGCTTGACGGAGCTCAAGGCCGTGGCCGATGCCATCACGCTGCTGCAGGAGCAGCCCACCCCGTTCCGACGGAGGCGAAGTTCGCCTTCCCCCGCGATTGGGAGCGTCTGCACGCCGATGCCGGTGGGGCAGTGAGATCCGTCTTCCTCGCGCCGAGCGGGCCGTTCGAACCGCTGGTTTTCTATGGAGTACGGCGACCGGCGCGACTTCGACGATGATCCCGACGACGACTGACCGGAGGTCGGTGTGGTAATGGCGTCGGCGTCGGCTGGGGCGCCGGGCGATCTGGACGTCCTGATACCCACCTGCGGGCGGCCCGCGGCGCTGGCTGTGACGCTCGCCGGCCTGGCAGCGCAGACCGCAACCGGATTCCGCGTCGTCATCTCGGACCAGACACCGGGACCGGCAGCGTGCGACACCCCCGAGGTCCAAGGGGTGCTGCGGCTGCTACGAGCGTGGGGCAGCGCCGTCGAGGTGCACCGGGGGCGGACGTGGCGGGGCCTGGCGGAGCAGCGCCAGTTCCTGCTCGACGCGTCCCGCGGCCGATATGTGCTCTACCTCGACGACGATGTGCTCTGCGAGCCGGCCCTCGTGGACCGGCTGCTCGCCGCCATCCGCACCCTGCGCTGCGGCTTCGTCGGCACCCCACCGCAGGGGCTGAGCCACGTCACGGACGTGCGGCCGCACGAGCAGAAACCCTTCGAGACCGTCACCGACGCCGCGGACGTCCGGCCGGAGCGGGTGCGCAAGGGCACTCCCGGCTGGGAACGCTGGCGGTTGCACAACGCGGCGAACCTCACCCACATCACCGCCGGCCTCGCCCGTCGCGGCCGGCTGCCGGCGGGTGGCTGGCTCGCCTACCGGGTGGCTTGGATCGGGGCTGCGTCCTGTACGACCGGCATGAACTGGTCATGGCGGGCGGGTTCGAATTCTGGCCCAGACTGCCCCCTGACCACCGCGGCGAGGACGTGGTGGCCCAGCTGCGGGTGATGGAGCGGGCCGGCGGGGCCGGCGTGCTGCCGGCGGGCGCCGTCCACCTGGAACTGCCGACGACGCTCCCCAACCGTCGCGTGGATGCCTACACCGAGATCATTGAATCCGACGACCAGGCCGACCAGGCAGGCAGCGGGCAGCTGCCACGACCGCCGTGAGGCTCCGCCGGTGCAGAAGTCACGGCGAGTGACCTGTGCCGGGTCGACCGGTGCCGCTGTGGGCCGTAGGCTGCCGCGGGCCGCGGGCCGCGGGCCGTGGGAGACCACGTTGTGCTGGGTGTTTCCGCTTCCGGCGGGCAGCCGCCCCGGCTAGCGTCCAGCGAGTGTGCAGTCGGGCCGGCAGACGGGGCATGACCATGGCAGACGGGGCGTGACCATGGACGATGACCCGTTCTTCGACTGCCCACGGACAGATCATGGTCATGGGAAGCGGGCGACATCCCGAAGCGCAGGTGCGGCATGGGCGACGAGTCCGATCGACGGCGGTTCCTCCGGCTGGCGGCGGGGGCATCCCTGCCACCCGGGCTGTTCATGGTCCGGAGCGGGCCAGTGACCCCGCGAGTGATCGCGTCCGAGGACGTCCTGAACCACATCGACGTCCGCATCCAGCAGATCACCGGGGCGTACGAGCGGACCCCGATCGGCGCGACGAGCGTGTACCTACGCCGGCATCTGCCGGCCGTCCGCTCCCTGCTCGCCGAGGGCGGGCACCCGACCGCCGTCGACGCCCGCCTGCACCGCGCCGCCGGCCGCCTGGCTGCCCTGTGGGCCACCACCCGCCACGACCTCGGTGACATCCCCGAGGCGACGGCCGCGTTCGCCGAGGCGTTCGGCCACGCCGAGGAGGCGCGGGACCGGGCACTGCAGTGCTGGGTTCGGCTGTGGCAGAGCTCCCTGGCCCGCAAGTCCGGCCGCCTGGCCTCCGCCCTCGCGCTGGCCCGCGCCGCCACGTCCCACGTCGGTGCGGGCTCGCCGGCCGCCAGCCGCGCCGCGGCGATAGAGGCTCGTACCCTGGGCGCGCTCGGTGAACGGGCGGGCGTGCACGAAGCGATCAACCGTGCCTGGCGCATCCAGGGGACGCTGAGCCGCGCGCAGTCGGGCAACCCCGGGTTCTCGATCGACACCCTGCATATGCTGACGCTCGCTGAACTGTCTGCGGCGGCGTACGTCGAACTCGGCCAACCGGACGCGGCCTCGGTCTATACCGACGCCTCGGTGCACCATCTCGACGTCGCCGGGGCGACCGACCTGCGGTCGATGGCGAGGATCGCCGCGGCTACAGCGGCCCTGCACCGCCACCACGTCGACGAGGCCGAAGCGCTCGTCACCGAGGCACTGGACATCTCCGAGCACCGGCCGAACGCCGTGGTGGTCACGCGGACCCACCGGTTCCTCACGGACGCCCGGCGGATCGCCGGGCGGCGCCAGGGCACGAACAACATCGCCGAACGCCTCGACACCTGGACGTTGCCGACGTTGCCGACGGTGCCGCCGGCGGTCACCCGGCGCAGGTGTCCTGGTAGGGCAGGCCGGGAATGTGAAAGCTCCACGCCGACTGGTCGAGCCCGCCCTGGGCCTCGTGGCAGGCGTATTCGACGACGCCGTTGCGGCGGAACGCGTCGACCGCGGCGAGCCGCCACAGCCGGACGGTGCCATCGTTGCCGCCGGAGGCCAGCGTCCCGCCGTCCGGGGAAAAGGCCAGCGACAGGACGGAGCGGGTGTGCCCGGTCAGCGGCTGCCCGATCTGCCGCGGCGGGGTGACGCTGGTGTCCCAGAGCCATACCCTCCGGCCAGATCCGACCGCGGCCAGGACCTGCCCGTGCGGGGAGAAGGCCACGGCCCGGACCGGTCCGGGGTCGGCGAGAAGGAGGCTGGGCGGCCGGGGCCGATCCGGGGCGGTGACATCCGTCAGCATGATCGATCCGTCCTGGCCGGTGGCTCTGAGGCGCCCGTCCGGGGAGAATGCCTCCCACGGCGTGGGGGGGGGGCCGCGGCGGCATTCACGCGCTCCCGCGCTTGTGGCCGGTCCGGGTCGGCGATGTCCCACCGCAGCACTGTCCCGTCGACGCCGGTCGCGTCGAGGTTCCGGCCGTCCGGCGAGAACGTCACCGACGTGATCCCGCTGCGCTGGCCGGTGAGGGGCGGGTCGATCCGACGAGGTTGACCCTCCGTCACATCCCACAGCACGACCGTTGCGTTCGCGCCGCCGACGGCCAGGATGCGCCCGTCCGGGGAGAACGTCACCGAGGTGACGGGATCGCCGCGGCTGGCGAGCGCGGTCGGGTCCTCGACGAGAGTCTGCAGCAGGTTCGCCTGGCTGCCGGCCTCACCACCGGCCTCACCACCGCTACCGGAGTCGATGTTTTCGGCGGCGATGGCGAGTCGTAACGCGCGCACCCGGTCCGTCGCCCGCGCGACGTTGGCGTTGGCGAGCAGGGTATGAGTGATCAGGGCGTGCCGCGCCCGTTCCGCGGTGCGCTGCGCCTGCCGGGCGGTGAGGGACTGCCAGGTGGCGATCGCGGCACCGGCGACAGTGAAGACGAGGAGCACGGAAAGGACGGTGATGACCTGCCGGCGGCGTTGACGTTCGTGACGTTCCCGGCGGCGGGCCGCCTCGACGCGCGCACGTTCCTGGCGACGGGCTTCCTCGATCCGCTGGTCGCACGCGTCGATGAACCTCCGCCCGGCCGGTTTGAGATGGACCACCGGCTCCTCACCGGCGCGGAAACGCTCATAGGACTGCCACAGCGTCGTGATGGCGGTGGTCAGCCGGTCCTCGTCCCAGAGCGGGCCGTCGTTGTGCTCCCACTCGGCGGCGGCGCGCTCGACCTTGCCCTCACTGAGCAGGGCGGCTTCCCGTTCCCGGATGACGGCATCCAGTGGCTTCCAGGCGGTCAGCAACGCCTCGTGGACGACCCCGACGGCGGTCCCCAGGCTGTCGCTGGGGGTGGACAGCAGCCGTTGGTTCACGAAGACCTGGAAGGTTCTCCGCAACGCGTCGGACGGCAGGTCCTTGAGGTCGATGCGTCGGCGGGTCCGCCGACCGGCCTCGTCGAGCGTGGCGAGCTCGGCCAGGCCGACCAGGATCTCCTCCCGGCCCAGCCCGCTCGTCTCCACGGCGTCGTCGAGGACGGCGTCGGCGCGGCGGGCCAGCGCCCCCTGCACGCCACCCAGCTCGTGGTACCGGTCCATCGACAGGGTGCCGCCGCGGGTCTGGTCCTTGGCCAGCTCATGGAGCGTGAACGCCAGCAGCGGCAGTGCCTCGCCGTCCTCGGTGTCCGCGACCATCTTGGCGACCAGCTCCGGCTCCACCTGCAGGCCGGCTACCCGGGCCGGCTCGGTGATGACGACCGGCAGCATGTCCCGGGCCAGCGGGCGGAGGGGGAAGACGTGCAGGTTGACCCCGCCCTGTTCGGGAGGGCCGCTCAGTTCGGGCAGGGCGAAGACCTGGTCCTGGAACTCGGAGCGAAGCGCCATGACCACCCGCACGGGACCGGTGACCCCATGCCGCAACAGGGTCGCCAACCGGGCCCGTTCCTCTTCGTCCGATCGGGTGAACAGCTCCTCGCCCTGATCGATGATCAGTAGCAGCAGTCTGTCCCGCACCGGGCCGGAGCCTGCCGTCAGAAGTTCTTCGGCCAGCCCCATCAGGGCCAGGTCGTCCTCCCTGAGCTGCCGGTCGATGTCGGTGACCGCCCACTGCTGGCCGACGCGCCTCGCAGCCTGGGTCAGGGTGTGGGCGAGCTTGCGGACCGGGTCCCGGCCCGGCCAGAAGGGGTCGGCCACCTCCCAGCCGGGCTCGCCCGCCAGCCGGGCCGGCAAGCCGGCGGTGACCAGCGACGACTTGCCGCACCCGGAGGCACCGACCACCAGTAGCAGACGCTGTTCACCGTAGGGAGCGTAGCCGGTGGGTGAGCCGCCGCAGCTCGTTGCCGCGCCCATAGAACACCTTGGCCATGTCCCGGGTGAACGGCCGCAGACCCGGGAACGGGGACCGGTCGTCCGCCCAGCCCAGCCCGCCGGCGGCCTCGACGCGCCGCAGCCCAACGTTCAGGTTGTCGGCCCATCGCGGATTTTCGTGCAGGTGAACGTGCTGCCGGTCCTCCAGGAGCGGGGAGGTGACCGTCGGCTCCACGCGCAGCGGCAGCAACAGGCTGCCGACCTCGTAGGCGATTCCCAGTTCGTAGGCGCACCATGGGGAGGCGTTGTAGGCGTTGGCGATGACACAGACCACGGCGTCGGCGGCTCGCAGCTCGTGGTGCAACCGATCCTTCCACATGTCGCCGGGCTGGACGCCCACCCGGATGTCCTGAGCGAGGAACACCCGGTGGCTAAGAAGGGTCAGCGCCTGATGAACCTCGTCGGCCAGCTCCGCGTCGGCGCCCGCATGGCTGACGAAAACTCGTGCCACCATCGCCCCCGGGATTCGCCGTGCACATCCTCAGGAACATTCTAGGCGCCGACGCCCTCGCCGCCCTTGTCACCGAACGGGTGCGATGAGGGCGACTGTGAAAGCACCGTCCAAACGCCGGGTCGCGCGAAGATTGCCCCGCGGTACGACACGTGTCCATCGCGCTGTCGTAGGACGCGTCGGCTTGTCCGGCGGTCCGGTTGCACGCCTGGGACCACTTCATGGCATGCTCGGTTTCGATGACATGAGGATGTGTCGGCCGCTCGTCCCCCGGGACGGCGGGTCTGGGCACCTTCCGCGGCGTCCATGGGGTATATGGATGGACGCCCGGGCATGTCGTCCCGTAGGCCGGGTCCTCATCGTGGAGGTTTGTTGTGAAGCGTGTCGGAGTAATTGTTCTGTTGGTTGCCCTGATTGGTGGCGGGTTCCTCTTCCGTCGTCAGCGCGGCAAGCAGGACGCGTAGCCTCGCGTCGTCCCCCGGGTCGCGGGAGATCACCCCGACCCGGGCGGCTTGTGACGGTCCGCGACGATCCGGTGTGAACTCGGGGTTGACCCGGAAACGCCGATGTTGCGGCGGGGTGAGCTACCCGATGTCCGGGCATGGCCGATCCTAGACTCCGCCTGTGCATCGGTTTGACGGGCAGACTGCCGATCTCGTCCGCGCGATCTGTGACTTTGCTCGCGTCCGGCTCGGATTCGATCCGGTACCGCTGGACGCGCCATTGTCACGGGACGAGTTGGCGGCAGCGGTGGGATCCACGATCACCGCCGAGGGCATCGGTGGCCGTCGCGTCCTCGAGGTGTTCGACGAGCAGCTGTCCCGCGCCTGCATCTCGACGGATCATCCCCGCAATCTCGCTTTCATCCCGGCCGCCCCGACCAAGGCGGCTGTGTTGTTCGATCTGGTGGTCGGGGCGTCGTCCATCTACGCGGGCAGCTGGATGGAGGGCGCGGGCGCGGTCTTCGCGGAGAACGAGGCACTGCGATGGCTGTCGGACCTCGCGGGCTTCCCCGCCTGCGCCGGTGGGCTGTTCGTACCGGGGGGCACCGTCGGCAACCTGTCGGCGCTGGCCGCCGCCCGGCATGCCGCCCGGAGTCGGTTGACCGCCGCCGGTCGGCCGATTCCACCGCGATGGCGGTTCGTCTGCGGTGCCGAGGCGCACTCCTCCCTCTACCAGGCCGCCACGGTGCTCGACGCCGAGGTCGTCGTCGTGCCGACGGATGACGCCGGACGGCTGACCGGCCCGCTGTTGGCCGAGGCGTTGGACCGGCTCGCCGAGCAGGGCGGCGCCGAGGCCGTCGATGGCGTGTTCGCGGTGGTGGCGACTGCCGGGACCACTCAGTTCGGCACCGTCGACGACATCCGCGAGGTGGTGGACGTCTGTCAGGCCCGCGGGCTGTGGGTGCATGTGGACGGCGCCTACGGGCTGGCCGCGCTCGCCGCCGCATCGACCCGCTCTCTCTTCGACGGGATCGCCGAGACCGACTCGTTCATCGTCGATCCACACAAGTGGCTGTTCGCGCCGTTCGACGCCTGCGCGCTGGTGTATCGCGATCCGGCGGTGGCCCGGGCGGCGCACGGCCCGCAGCGGGCCGGCTACCTCCAGGTCCTGGATTCGGCGGGGGCCTGGAACCCGTCGGACTATGCCATCGGGCTGTCCCGGCGGGCCCGCGGGCTGCCGTTCTGGTTCTCGCTGGCGACGCATGGCACCTTGGCCTACGGCCAGGCCATTGAGTCCACGCTGGCGACCGCCCGGGCGGCCGTGCTCCAGATCGCCGCGCTGCCTCACCTCGAGCTGGTGCGGGAACCGCAGCTGTCGATCGTGGTGTTCCGTCGGCTGGGTTGGCAGGCCGCGGACTACCGGCGGTGGAGCGAGAACCTGCTGCGGGACGGTTTCGCGTTCGTTCCGCCCACCGTGCACGAGGGCGAGACCGTCGCCCGGTTCGCCATCGTCAACCCGCGGACCACCGTCGACGACATCAGCGCGATCCTCGCCACGATGGCCTGATCCTCGCCACGATGAGCTCCCTCTCCCCGCCGTCCGGTCTTCCCGCCGGTTCGGTCTTCCCGCCGGTCCGGGGTACGGGGCGTGCCGCCCGGAGCGGCGCGGGTGGGTCCGACCCGTGCCGCCCGCCCGGGCGCGTGGCTCAGTTGCCGACGCTGAACCGCCGGTTGCGGTGCCGCGGCTTCTCGATCTCGTCGAGGGCCGCGACGGCGAGATCCTCCAGGGAGATGCCCGTGTTGCCCTGGGCGTCCACCACCGGCCGGTCATTGCCGGTGCGGTACCCTCCCCGGGGCTTTCCCTGGCCCACGTTCTGCGGCGGCGGGGTGATGGCGGCCCACCGTACGTTCCGGGCGCCGCGGTAGACGTCGAGCGCGTCGGCCTGGTCAAGAGCGTCCTTGCGCTCGGCGGCCGGGAAGCCCGGGGTGTCCACGAGACGCTGACCGTTCTCGTCCTCCAGGGTCCCCCCGCTGGAGACGTGGAGGATGCTCGGCGCCGGCTCGCCGATGCGCGGCAGGACGTCAACGAGCGTGCGGGCAGCGTTCGCGTGCACCGGGCGGTCCGCGCCGCCGATCGCCACGATGACGGCGTCCGCATCCTGCGCCAGCCGCTGAACGGAATCGCGGGACGTGACGTCGCCGACCACGCCGTTCGCTTTCTTGGGAAGTTTCTTCACCCGGGCCGCGTCGAGCTCGACACCGGTGACCGCATGCCCCCGTCGAATCGCCTCGTCGGTGATACGGCGCCCGATCTGACCACCGGCACCAAAAATAACGATTCTCGCCATGCCATTGCCTCCGACTCGCCGGTCGTGCAGCTGATGGAAACGCCCGCGGGTATCCATCCGCGGGCGTCATGGTCAGTAGTGAATTACTTTCCGCGTTTACTATTTCACGTTCCGCGGCGACTGCAAGTCGACGTCTGTCCGGGCTTGATCCTCCGGGACCGCTGTGCGGGCCCAGCCAGCCGCTGCTCGAGCCGGCGTTCCAGGTGCGGGAGGAGCCGGGTGCGGGAGCATCGTGGCTGGTTGGCCGGCTGGGCAGCACGCGAATAGTGAGACGTACCGATAGGGCGGTGGAGGTGGGATTTGAACCCACGGAGGGGTTGCCCCCTCACACGCTTTCGAGGCGTGCGCCCTCGGCCACTAGGCGACTCCACCGTGGATTAGCCTACCGGACGTCGCGAGAGTCCGGTTCGCCGGGGTGTGTAGGGGTCCGACGGCGCCGAGACGGCACCCCGTCGTCCCGTCGTCCCGAACCGGGCGAGCGTGGCGGCGGTGTGCCGGCTAGCGCCCCGCCGGGCGTCGGCGCGCGGCGAAGAACTCCGCCAGGAGCGCGCCGCACTCGCCGGCGCGAATCCCGGCAACCACCTCGGGTCGATGATTGAGCCGCCGGTCCCGCACCACGTCCCAGAGCGAGCCGACCGCCCCGGCCTTCTCGTCGACCGCACCGTAGACGAGGCGGTCCACCCGGGCGAGCACGAGGGCCCCCGCGCACATGGTGCAGGGCTCCAGCGTGACCACGAGGGTGGCTCCCGGTAGCCGCCAGGAACCCGTCCGGCGCGCGGCCGCCCGCAGGGCGATCATTTCGGCGTGGGCGGTGGGATCGGCGCCGCGTTCCCGCTCGTTGTGCCCGAGTCCGAGCACCGTGCCGTCCTCGGTCACCACCAGGGCACCCACCGGGACATCGGCGTGGTCCGGGGCCAGGCGGGCCTCGCGCAGGGCGAGCCCCATCGCCTCGTGGAAGCGGCCTGGTCCGGGCGGACCGCTCAGCCGGGCGGGAGCGCCCGCCCGGGGGTACTCGTCGGGATCGGTCATCCCGGATCAGCCGGACCGGTGAGCTCAGCCACGTGCGTCGTCGAGGATCTCCCCCGCCCCGGCCCGTTCGCTGAGCGCGCTGATCACATCGCCCGGCAGCATCCCCTCCTCGCCGATCAGTTCCAACAACGCCTCCGCGGGGGTGCCCAGATCGCCGAGTAGATCGAGATCGCCCACGGGGGCGGCATGGGCGACGGCGGACGCGTCATCCTCGTCGTCCGCGGTGATCAGCCCCGCCATCGAGGGCAGCGTGTCGGCGAACAGGCGTTCGGCGAGATCGGAGGTCACCAGGACCCGGCGATCAGAGAGGAAGACCTGCGGATCCGGGTCGTCGGGACGCACGCAGACCACCGCGAGGTACTCGTCGTCCTCCTCGATGAAGGCGATGACGGGGCCGTCACCCAGATCCCGCATCATGTCGGTGAGGGCGTCGAGGTCGTCGGCGTCGGTCGGGTCGAGATCGTGCACCGACCAGTGGCCGTGTACCTGCGTGATCGCGATTGCCTTCGTGGTCACTGTGCGCCCTCACGTCCCTTCTGCAACCGCGCGGCGGACCCGTGCCGGCCGTGCCGGTCCGGAATGCCCGCCCGGCGCGGCCCCCGGTGGCCGAACCGGCGCACCCGCGCCGACCAGCCGTGTTCCACCTGTGATTCTCACCTGTGGGGGCGGCCGTGGGTATTCCGGTTCACCCCGTCGGGTGAGTTCTACCGCGATGCCGCGTCGATTCCGCCACGGTGGTCCGGTCGACACCTTCCCTGGCGGACTATGGGTAACGCCAGCTCACGTGAGGTAATGTCCGGCCGGAACAAACCCCCGTCCGGGGGCGCTACCGGGTGGTACCGGGCCGATGACCGGGGACTGGACCGGGATCTATCGGAACGGAAGACGGGGCGGGCTTCGCCGCCCGGTGCCGTCGTGGCACTGTAGAAACCGCGATGACGACATCAATCCCCCGCCGGTTCACCGCCAGGACCCAGGCCGCGCTCGCCGTTGAACGTCTGGCGGCCGAGGCGTCACGCCGGCTCGGCCGTGGTTCCGGCGAGATGATCGGTGGCAAGCTCGCGCTGCGGGTGTCCCCGGGGGCGCTCGCAGAGGTCGGCTCCCACCGGATGACCGCCTGCGTGTCGGGCACCAACGGCAAGACCACCACCACGCGGCTGCTTGCCCGGGCCCTGGGCACCCTGGGGCCGGTCAAGTCGAACAGCGGCGGGGCGAACATGGCGCCCGGGGTGCTGGCCGCGCTGTCCCGGCCGCCGTTCGACGCGGCGGCGGCTCTCGAGGTGGACGAGATCTGGCTGCCGAAGGTGGCCAGGGAGATCTCGCCGCGGGTGGTCCTGCTGCTGAACATCAGCCGCGACCAGCTCGACCGGTCCAACGAGACGCGGCGCATCGCCGCCATGTGGCGTGAGCTCGGCTCGGAGCTGCGCGACACGACGGTGGTCGCGAACGTCGATGATCCCCTGGTGGCCTGGGCTGCGGCGGGCTGGCACCGGCAGGTCTGGGTGTCAGCGGGGCAGAACTGGACGGCGGACGCGATGGTCTGCCCGCAGTGCGCCCGGCTGCTGTACCGCAACAGCAGTGGCTGGTGGTCCGAGTGCGGGCTGGCCAGGCCCGAGCCGATCGTCGCGGTCACCGGCTCCCGGGAACTGCTCTGGTACGGCCGCACCATCGCGGCCCGGCTCGATCTGCCCGGACGGGTGAACCTCGGTAACGCGGCGATGGCCGCCGCCGCGGCCCGGGAGTTCGGCGTCGAGATCGAGGATGCGCTTGCGGCCATGACCGGCCTGGGCGATGTGCAGGGTCGCTATCAGGAGGTGGCGCTCGGCGAGGAGGGCCACCGAGGCCGGCTGCTGCTGGCGAAGAACCCCGCCGGCTGGGTGGAGATGATGGAGCTGTTGGCGGACGCGCTGCCGCGGCCTGTCGTCATCGACTTCAACTCCCAGACCGCTGACGGGCGGGATCCGTCCTGGATCTGGGACGTGCCGTTCGAACGGCTCGCCGGCAGGCAGGTGCTGGTCACCGGGGAGCGTAAGGAGGACATGAGCGTGCGGCTGGCCTATGCGGAGGTGCCGCACAGCGTGTATGCCAGCGCGGAGGACGCGGCCCTGGCCGCCAACGAGAAGGTGGTCGACGTTGTCGCCAACTACACGGCGTTTCGCGATCTGCTGGTGAGGTCCACGCGGTGAGGTCCACGCGGCGAGGTTGTGTACGCGGCGAGGTTGTGTACGCGGCGAGGTTGGTGACGCAATGAGGGGATCCACGCGATGACGGGCGGCTCGGTGACCAGGATCGCGCTGATCTACCCCGAGCTGCTCGGTACCTACGGTGATGGCGGTAACGCGATCGTGCTGTCCCAGCGCCTGCGCTGGCGTGGTCTGCCGGTCGAGGTGGTGAACGTTCCCGCGGGGTCGGCGGTGCCCGAGAGCTGTGATATCTACCTGCTCGGCGGGGGTGAGGACGCACCGCAGGTCCTCGCGGCGGACGGCATCCGGCAGAACCGGGCGATCCGGCGAGCGGTGAGCTCGGGAGCGGCGGTGCTCGCCGTGTGTGCCGGCTACCAGGTGATCGGCGCGACCTTCCCGTCCGGTGGGGAGATCCACGAGGGGCTGAATCTCGTCGGCGTGGAGACCCGTCGTTCCTTCGGCCCGTCGGACGCGCCGCCGCCGCGTGCGGTCGGGGACATCGTGGTGGAACCGGACGCACGGCTCGGCCTGCCCACCCTGTACGGGTATGAGAATCACGCCGGGCGGACGAGGCGGTTGCCCGGCGCGAACGGCATCCCGCTCGGTACGGTCCGGCTCGGGACCGGTGACGGTGACGGCGGAACGGACGGCATTGTGGATGGCCGGGTCATCGGCACCTACCTGCACGGGCCGGTGCTCGCGCAGAACCCCGCCCTCGCCGATTTCCTGCTGAGCTGGGTCCACGGTCCGCTGCCGCCGTTGGGCGCGCCCCGCGAGGTGGAGGTGCTGCGCCAGGCCCGGCGCCGCGCGTTGGCCGTCACCTGACGCGTCCCCTGGCGTTTTTTTGGGGGGGCAAGTTTGGGGGGACAAGGCGGACAGACCTGGTCTGACTCAGGTCTTGTCGTCATCTGCTACCAGGTTTGGATTTGCATTGAAATAACTTGATTATTCTATGTCGGGTCTACGGGAAGTGAACATGTAGTTCCACTCGCCGTGGAAAC
>NZ_CDWTMO010000124.1:0-13106 GCF_977946435.1 Frankia sp. CgKIO3
TTCACTTCCCGTAGACCCGACATAGAATAATCAAGTTATTTCAATGCAAATCCCTGGACCTGGTCCCCGTCGAGTCCGGTGGCGACAATCTCACCGCGACGTTCAGCTACGGGCTGGTCGACCGGCAGATCTTCGTCGTCGACGTCGCTGGGGGCGACAAGGTGCCCCGCAAGGGCGGGCCGGGGGTGACCGGCAGCGACCTGCTGGTCATCAACAAGACCGATCTGGCTCCCCTGGTGGGCGCCGACCTCGACATCATGGCCCGGGACGCGGCCGCGGCCCGCGGTGCCCGTCCGGTGGTGTTCACCTCGCTCACCGCCGACCCCACGGCCGCGGACGTGACCTCCTGGGTACGGGCCCAGCTCGCCGAACTGTCCCCGCGCGGCGGTTCTTACAATGCGTCCAATACGTCGCAACCTTAAAGAGAACGTGAGAGCGTCGTGGCGGTGGGCGGTTTCATGGCGGTGGGGGGTTCCAGGGGATCGGTGCCGGGCGACGGAGGTCCGCCCCTGGTGGGATACACCCTGCGCTACCTACATGACCCTGCCCGGCACTGGCGGCAGCGCTACGACCGGTATGGCCCGGTGTCATGGGAGCGGACCTTCGGACTGCGGGTGGTGAGCCTGCTCGGCCCGGACGCCACCGGCTTGGCGCTGCGCAACCATGACCAGGCATTCGCGAACGGCCCGGGGCAGCAACGGATAGCCGGGCCGTTCTTCCGGCGCGGATTGAGCATGCTTGACTTCGACGAGCACCGCCATCACCGTCGGATCCTCGCCAGCGCGTTCGCCCCGGACAGACTGCGCGGCTATCTCGCTGGGATGAACCCGTCCATCGAACGGGGCGTCGCGGGGTGGCGGCCGGGCGCGAGGTTCCAGGTTTATCCCGCGGTCAAATAGCTCACCCTCGAACTGGCGATCGGGATCTTCATGGGTGAACGGCTGGGACCGGAAGCCGACCGGTTCAACGCCGCGCTGTTCGCCTGCATCCGCGCGCCGGGCGCGGTGGTCCGCATGCCGGCACCCGGGCTACGTTGGTCGCGTGGCTTGGCCGGGCGCCGGTACCTGGAGGAGTTCCTGCGGCTGCGGGTGCCCGCGAAACGAGCCGGGAGCGGCACCGACATGTTCAGCCGGCTCTGCCACGCCGAGGCCGAGGACGGCAGCAGGCTGAGCGACGACGACGTTGTCAACCACATGATTCTGATGATGGTGGCCGCACACGACACGTCCACGATCACGATGACCAGCATGAGCTACTATTTGGCACGGCATCCGGAGTGGCAGCAGCGATGCCGCAAGGAGTCGCTCGCCCTCGGCACGCCAGCGGTGGACCATGCCGACCTCGATCGGCTGCCGTCACTCGCTCTGGTCATGAAGGAGGCGCTGCGCCTGGTCACGCCGGTGCCGATCCTCCTGCGCGCCACAGTGAAAGACATCGACGTGCTCGGCGTCACGGTGCCCGCCGGTACCGTGGCCGCCCTCGCGCTCGCCTTCACCCACCAGATGCCGGAGTACTGGCCGAGCCCGGAACGGTTCGACCCGGAGCGGTTCGCGGACCATCGTCGCGAGGACAAGGAATTCGTAATGAAGTAATTAATGCAAGCCAATATGCGTCTTCGCAGGTCACGGGCTCGCGAGGACCCCGAAGTGAACAAGTTATTTTATTCCGAATCCAAGGTACATCCCTACGCCTGGCAACCGTTCGGTGGCGGGCCACATACCTGCATCGGTCTGCACTTCGCCGGTCAGCAGGTGAAGGCGATCCTGCACCAGATGCTGCTGCGGTACCGGTGGAGCCTGGCACCGGGCTACCGGATATCATTAGACCGTTTCCCGCTACCTGTTCCACGGGACGGGCTACCGGTCCAGCTGGAAAAGATTTCCTGACCACCTGACCGACCCTGTCACCCCTCGGGATTCACGTCGGAAAGAAGCGGTACCGCGGATATTTGCGGCAGTCCGACCGGGCGCAGAAGGCTTCGTTGCCCCGGAGGAGCGCCGGAGACGATGACTTACTCCGCGACGTTCACTCCACCGGCGCGGTCGCGGGCCGGGTGTCTCACCTCATCACCCAAGGAAGTAAGGATATGCCGGCGATCAACCGTTCGGGCATCATCCTCTTCGAGGACCCAGCGATCCACAGCAGCCACCGCAGCCTCCTGACAAAGGTTTTCACTCCCCGGAAGATGAACGCGCTGGAGCCGAAGATCCGCGAGTTCTGCGCACGCTGCCTCGATCCCCTCGTCGGCATCGACCGATTCGACTTCATCAAAGACCTGGGCGCGCAGATGCCCATGCGCACCATCGGCTACCTGTTGGGTATCCCCGAGACGGGGCAGGAGGCGATCCGGGACCGCCTCGACGAAGGCCTACGGCTGCGGGACGACGAGGATCGCGCCGCGCAGGCGGTGAACTTCGACTGGGAGGAGTTCGGGGACTACATCGACTGGCGGGTCGAGCACCCGTCCGAGCCCGTGCGTGTCTCGTAGCGTCCCGTAAGGCCCGGCGGCCAGCCCCGCTGCCCGCGTGGTGTCCCCGGCCCCGCCTCACCGGCATCGAAAGTCCGTTCCCGTGCGGCTGGGTCCGGCACCCTCCGCCGAGGACGGGGGGCCGATAGGGCAGCCCGGATCGCCACGGGACGAGGATCCAGTTCCTTGGGCGGAACGAGATCTTTCCAGGCGGCGGGTGCGCCTCCTGCCACCCCGGCCGGCGACTACAGCACGTCACCAGCAGTCGTCGGGTGCCCGGGCATCAGGGACGTGCGTTGGCTTCGGTCCTGGCGCGGAGGCCGGGCCGGGCGAGTGCGTGTCGGGAGAGCTTCGAGGGCCACCAGATCTTCGGACCGAGGTCATGGCTCAGTGCCGGCACGAGGACCGAGCGGACCAGAACCGTGTCCAGCAGCACCCCGAAGGCCACCGAGAAACCCAACTGAGCCAGGAAGACCAGCGGGAGGACGCCGAGTACGGCGAACGTCCCGGCGAGGACGATCCCGGCCGAGGTGATGACCCCGCCCGTGACCGCGAGGCCGCGCACGATGCCGCTACGGGTGCCGTGGATGAGGGTCTCCTCCCGGACCCTGGTCATCAGGAAGATGTTGTAGTCGATCCCCAGGGCGACGAGGAAGATGAACGCGAACAGCGGGAAGCCGGGATCCGCGTTGGCGAACCCGAAGACGTGGTTGAACACCACCGCGCTCACGCCCAGCGTCGCGGCGAACGAGAGCACCACCGTCGCGATCAGGAGGACCGGGGCGAGCAGTGCCCGCAGCAGGACGCCGAGCACAAGGAGGATGACGACCAGCACGATCGGGATGATCAGATTGCGGTCGTGGCGCGAGGCGTTCTGGGTGTCGAGATTGATCGCCGACTGGCTACCGACCAGGGCGTCCGCCCCGGGCACCTCCCGGACGACCCGTCGGATCTCAGTGATCGTGTTGTAAGCCTCGGCGGTGTCATAGCGGTAGACGATGGCGGCGTCGATGGCGATTCGACCGTCGACCGGGGCGACCTGGACCGACGCGGGTGCGCAGCCGTCGGGACCCCTCGCCGCCGGGCGCCCGCCGGACGCCGACCGGGCGGCGAGTTTGGGGTAGTCGACCTCCACGCAGACCGAGCCGGGAGCGGTGGCGACGCCGTCGACCTTCCGAACGGCGGCGATGACGTCCACGGCGGCAGCGGTGTTGGTGATGATGACGGCCGGGGCGCCCTCCCCCTGGCTGAAGTTGGCGTCGAAGATCTCCTGGCCGACGATCGCCTCCGGCCGCCCCGTCAGGCTGTCCGTCGTCGACAGGCCGTCGACTTTCAGGGTGACGATCAGGGACGAGCAGGCCAGCAACACGACCGTCGTGACGATCCAGGCCCACCGGGCCCGGCGGACGAGGCCCCCGGCGAAGCGTGCCCAGAGACCGTGACCGGTGAGGTCGACCTGGTGGTCGACGCGGGGAATGCGAGGCCAGAAGATCCAGCGTCCGGCGATCACCAGGAACACCGGCAGGAAGATCAGCATGATCAGGGCCGTACAGGCGATGCCGATCGCCGCTACCGGCCCGAGGCTGCGGGTGGAGTTCAGCTCACCGAGGATCACCGTCGCCGCCGAGGCGATGATTGCCGGAGCGGCGCCCCGCCAGGCCGCAATCATCGCCTGGACCCGGCTGGGGTAGGTGTGCAACTCCTCCCGGTAGCGGCTCACCAGCAGCAGTGCGTAGTCGGTGCCGGCGCCGATGACCAGCACCGACAGGATGCCCTGACTCTGCCCGTTGAGGGTGAGGACGTCGTTCTTGGCCAACGGGTAGATAATCAGCGCCGAGACGCCGAGCGCGAGCACCGCGCTGAACAGCGGGAAGAACCACAGCACCGGGCTGCGGTAAACGAACAGCAGGATGCCCACGACGACAAGGCCCGCGGCGAGCAGCAACAGCCCATCGATGCCGGAAAACGCCTCGATGAAGGCGACGAGCAGACCCCCCGGCCCGGCCGGGTGCACGGCGAGACCGGCCGGTGCCCCGTCGCGGGCGGCCGCGACGACAGCCTTCTCGACGTCGACGAGTTCATCACCCTTGACCTCCCGGCCGCCGTCCTGGGCGACGAGCGGCACGGCCACGGCGGCCACAGCGCCGTTGCGGGCAAACTGGGGCGGCCCGAGCTGACCGGCGTCCACCCCGTGGATCCCGGCGAAGGACCTCACGTCGGCGGTGATCTTAGCTTTGTCCTGCGCGGTCAGCCTGCCCTGGCGATCGTAGACGACGAAGCCGGGAATCGTCTGCACAGAGCGGAACTGCCGCGACGCGGTGTCGACCTTGGTCGACTCGGCCGAGTTCGGGAGGTAGGCGGCGTTGTCGTTCTTCTGGACCTCGCTGAGCTTACCCTGGTAGGATCCGCCGACGCCGCCGAGCAGGAGCCAGCCGACAGCCAGGACCGCGAAGACGTAGACGATGCGTGGCCGGCGGGCGCGCGCCGGACGGCCACCGGAACCGGCGGGGCCGGAAGCGGAATCCGCCGGGGTACCGTTGCCGTCCCCGGGAGCGTTCCGCACCGCATCGGCCCCGGCGACGGCCGGCCCCGGCGGGAACTGTGCCGCTGGTGGTGCCGGCACTGGCGGGGATGGTGCTGCCGGCGGGTCTCCGCCCGTGCCGCCGACCCGCCGCCGCCCCCGACCTCGGACTCGTCCCCGCTGGTCATGCCCGTCTCCCCACGCCGAACGCACATCCTGTCCCAACGATGGCGATTCTGGCGCATGCCACCGACAGAACCCGTCGGCCCCACCGGCCGACGGGCGAAGAACCGATGAAAACCTTCACGTCAGGGATGTGACCCGCAAGTCCGGGGTGTGACTCGGTGCGGCAAGCGGCTCGTGGTGACCGTCAGCCCGGACCGTCAGCCCCGGCGGCGGCCTGCGCAGCGAGCAGGGTGTTGCGCAGCAGCATCGCGATCGTCATCGGCCCCACCCCGCCCGGCACCGGGGTCAGTTTCCCGGCCACCTCGCGCACCGCCTCGAAATCCACGTCGCCCCGCAGGCCCTGCGGGGTCCGGTGCATGCCGACGTCGATGACGGTGACGCCTGGCTTCACCGCGTGGACGCCAATGATCGCCTGTTTTCCCGCGGCGACGACGAGCACGTCGGCGCCGCGACAGACCGCCGCCAAGTCCCGCGTACGGGAGTGACAGATAGTTACAGTCGCATTACGTCCCACCAGCAGCTGTGCCACCGGACGACCGACCAGTTCGGAACGACCGACGACAACCGTGGGCGTACCGGACAACTCGACATCGTAGGAGTCCAGCAACTCGATGATTCCGGACGGTGTGCAGGGCCGCAGACCCGGCAGACCCCGGGCGAGCAGACCGACGCTGGCGGTGGTGAGCCCGTCAACGTCCTTCCCGGGTGGGATCCGGCCGACGAGCGCGGCCCCGTCCAAGCCTTCGGGCACCGGAAGCTGCAGCAAGATACCCGACACGGCCGGATCGGCGGCAAGATCGTCCAGGAGTGCCGCGACCTTCTCCTGGGAGGTGTCGGCCGGCAGGTGTTGATGCAGGTCGGCCATGCCGGCCTCGAGGCAGGCCCGACGCTTGCCGCCGACGTACACGGCGGACGCGGGGTCATCACCCACGAGCACGGTCGCGAGGCCGGGCTGGAGGCCGGTCCGGTCGCGGAACTCGGCGACCTCCCTGGCCACGTTCTCACTCACTCTGCGGGCGACGGCCTTGCCGTCGATGATCACTGCGCTCACTATCGGCCCTTCGCGTCACGGTCGTCAGATCATGCCCGGGTTCTACCCGGTCTCCGATCCGGGTCATGCCCGGGTCAGCCAGGCGTCCGGCGCGGTCTCCCCGGCCCCTGGCGCGGTCCCCCGGCGTCCGGCGGAGCCCGAGCGAGCACGCTACGCCAACAGAGCGCACAGGTGCTCAGTACCGTCATACCCACCACCGCGGGGAACCCTCGGGCGCGGGAAACGCCGACGGCGGCCACATTGTGGGGAGCAAGGCACGGTCCAGGGACCGCAGACCGTGCTCAGGTCCCCCAAATTCACCGGGCGACGGTCGGGCAACGGCTAGCCGATGACCGGGCACAGCCGGTTGGCCGTCACCGGCGGGCCGCTGGAACTCCCGAATAGGCCACGGCGGCCAGCCAGAGACGAACCTCACGCGGGGTACACAGGCGAACGACCCGGTGTCCGGCGTGGTGTTCGGCGATGCTGTCGGCGAGACGGTTGCGGCTGGTACTCGGATATCTCCACAGCCAGGTGAGAAAAGCGAGGTCGAGCCGTTCCGGGCAGCCCGCGGCGAGGTCGGGACGGTTCCGTCCGTGCCACCGTGCCCAGCGTCGCAGTACTCGTGGGATGGTGATCCGCCGCGACAGGTCCAGGAACACGATGAGGTCGGCGGCGGGAATGCGCAGGTCCAGCGTGCCGCCGTAGTTCCCGTCCATCACCCATGCGGGCTCGGCGACGAGGTCGGCGACGACGGACCGCCATTGCGCCGTGGGTGTCTCGACCCATCCCGGTTGCCAGAAGTACCGGTCGAGATGCACGAGCGGCAGTCCGGTCTGGCGCGCGAGCTCGCGCGCCAGGTGCTCTTGCCCGCCCCGCCGCTGCCGACGACAAGGATCCGCCGGGCGTCAGAGGGCATCGCTGCCGGCGCGGAGTCACAGCTCGTCCCGAGCGCATTCACCCAGTCAGTGTCCCACCGGTGCACCCGGCCTGGTGGTGAAACATCGTGCTTCGTCCCGACCCGACCGCCACCGCCCACCCGACCGCCACCGCCGAGCCGAGAGGGTGAGCCGCCGACGGCGCCAGCGTGTCGTTGATTGACGACGGTAGATCATGTTGCAATCCTCCGGCCTCGGAGAGTTGGCATTGCGTGATGGCTCCACGAACTCCTCCAGCCGGTCGACCGACGTCGGCCGATAACCGTCGACGGCTGACCGTGACAGCCGGCCAGAGGAGATCATTTCGCGATGAACGATCGAAGGACATTCATCCGTGCCGCCACGGTGGCCACGACCCTCGTGCCCTGGTCGCTCGGCTACCTCGGCTCCGCCACCGCGGCGGACGCGGCCACCGCGGCGCCGTCCTCCCCACCTGCGCCCGCCCGACCCGCCGTCGTGGACATTCCATCCCCGGCCGGGGCCTCCGGTCTCCTCACCGGCGGCAACACCGCAGGCCTTCTCGCGGGCTACTGGCAGACCTCACCATCCGAGCT
Organism: Frankia sp. CgKIO3; assembly: GCF_977946435.1. NCBI lineage: Bacteria > Bacillati > Actinomycetota > Actinomycetes > Frankiales > Frankiaceae > Frankia > Frankia sp. CgKIO3. The sequence continues at coordinate 7,697 of NZ_CDWTMO010000124.1, forward strand.
CAGTGGGTTCGTCTACCGCGGCGGTACGGTGCACGGCCTGCCGGGGAACAGCCGGCCGGCCGCGGTGAGCGAGGCCGGCGTGGTCGTCGGCGAGAACATCACGCGTTACAGCCGGGAGGCGTTCCGCTGGAACCGTGGCATCTATCAGTCGCTAGGATTCCTCGGCGGCACCCCCACCCAGAGCGGGCGGTCCAGTACCGCGGTCGACGTCAGCGACACCGGATTCATCGTGGGGACCAGCACCACCAAGACGGGCGAGCAGCACGCCTACCGATGGTCAAACGGCACGATGACGGATCTGGGCACACTTGGCGGACCATTGAGTTCCGCCGTGGCCGTCACGGTGCAGGGAAGGGTGGCGGGTAACAGCCTCACCCGGGAGGGCGCCAGCCACGGGTTCCTCTGGTCAGCCGGCACGATGTCGGATCTCGGGACTCTCGGCGGTTCCTCGACCGTCGTCGCCGACGTGAACAACGCCAGGCAGGTCGTGGGGACCAGCGAGACCTCGGACGGCTATTCCCGCGCGTTCCTGTGGGACCGCGGCCGCATGACCGATCTCGGGACCCTCGGCAGTGACCTGCACAGCGAGGCGGTCGCCGTGAACAGTCTCGGTCAGGTGCTGGTGCGCAGCCTCGGATCGTCAGATGGCGGGTTCCTGTGGATCGCGGGCCGCCGCATCCCGATCACCTCACCGCTCGGCCCGCTGGAGCTTCTCGACCTCAATGATCATGGTGTGGTGTGCGGGACGGCGCCCTCGGGTCAAGGCAGCCACGCGTTCCGCTGGTACCGCGGCCGGCTGACCGATCTGGGCACCCTCGGAGGACCGGTGAGCGCGGGCAACGCCGTCACCCCGAACAACGTCGTGCTCGGTTCCGCGACCACCACGGACTCCCCGTTCCCCCAGGCGGCATTCTGGCCGAACACCGGCTCCTGACGTTCTCAGCGGCCCGTCACAATGGCTTCTCGGTGACGAGGGGCTTCTCGGTGACGAGGCCGCCGTCGACGTGCAGCCGGCGAGTCACGGCGACCGTGTCGAGCATGCGCCGATCATGGGTGACGAGCAGCAGGGTGCCCGCATAGCCGGCCAGCGCCTGTTCGAGCTGATCGATCGCCGGAAGGTCGAGGTGGTTGGTGGGTTCGTCGAGCACCAGGCAGTTCACGCCGACCGCCTGCAGCAGCGCGAGCCCCGCCCGGGTGCGTTCTCCCGGTGACAGGGACGCCGCCGGCCGAGTGACCTGATCCGGGCCGAGACCGAACTTCGCGAACAGGGTGCGCACCTCGCCCGCCGGCCAGCTGGTCGCCCGCTCGACGACGGCCAGCGCCGTAGCCTCACCCCGGAACAGGCCGCGGGCCTGGTCGATCTCGCCGAGCCGCACGCCGGACCCGAGTGCCTGGTGCCCCCGGGCCAGGGGGATGCGGCCGAGCAGCGCACCCAGCATGGTCGTCTTGCCCCCGCCGTTCGGCCCGGTGATCACCACCCGGTCCGCCCACGCGATCGTCAGGTCGACCGGCCCCAGAGTGAAGCCCGATCGGGCCACCACCGCGCCGGTCAACGTCGCGACGACATCGCCCGACCGGGGCGCGGGGGCGATCGACATGCGCAGCTGCCATTCCTTGCGAGGCTCCTCGACCTCCGCCAACCGGTCGAGGCGGGACTCGATGGACCGGACCCTGGCCGCGCTCTTCGTCGCCGCCTCGATCCGGGCTCCCTTGGCGGCCCGGTCACCGTCGGGCATCCGCCACTTCGCCCGCACCGAACCCCGCACCGCCTGCTCCCGCTGGCGTTGCGCCTGGGCGACGAGATCGGCCCGCTGGCCGGCGTACTCCTCGTACCGCTCCCGGGCCTGACGCCGCGCGACCTCCCGGGCCTGCAGGTACGCCGTCCATCCGCCGGCGAAGAGGGTGAGGCCGTGCCGGTGCGGATCGAGTTCGGCGACGGTGTCGATGGTGCGGTCGAGGAACTCGCGGTCGTGGCTGACGACGACCAGCGCCCCGGGCACGCCTTGGACGAACCGCTCGAGCCGTTCCAGCCCGTCGAAGTCGAGGTCGTTGGTGGGCTCGTCGAGCAGGGTGATGTCGAACCGGGACAGCAGGACGCCGGCCAGCGATCCCCGGGCGGCCTGCCCGCCGGACAACGCCGTCGTCGGGCTGTCGAGCGCGCCCGCGGGCAGACCGAGATCGGCGCACACCTCCTCGGCGCGGGCGTCGAGGTCGGCCGCGCCGATCGCCAGCCACCGCTCCAGGGCGACACTGTAGCGGTCGTCGACCCCAGACGTGCCAGGAGCCCCAGACGTGCCAGGGACCCCGGACGTGCCCAGGGCCAACGCCTCGGTCGCGGCGTCGAGCTCGGCCTGCGCCGCGGCGACGCCGGTGCGACGGGCGAGGAAGGCCCGCAGGGTCTCCCCGGGGTCGCGGTCGGGTTCCTGGGGGAGCAGGCCGACGTTGGCGGTCGGCGGCGCGAGATCCACCCGGCCCGCGTCGAGCGCCACCTGCCCGGCGAGGGCACGCAACAACGTCGACTTGCCGACGCCGTTGGGCCCCACCACGCCGAGACGGTCGCCGGGCGCGACGGTGAGGGAGACGCCGTCGAGGACGGTCGCCCCACCGCGGGTGACGGTGAGACCGGACGCGACGAGGGTGGCAGACATCTGACCAGTCTGGCGCATGGACGGCGCATCGCGTCCCGCCCCCTGGGGCCGCATCCATCCGGTGGGACCCTACGGTGAGTCCGTACGCTGGGTTCGTACGCTGGGTCCGGGCGGGCGAACCCGGACACGCCGCTGCCATCGAACTGCTCATCACCCGATATGACCAGTACCAGGCCGCCCCGCCCGCCGGGCCGGCGATCATCGTGACGGTGGCCCGCTGGTCAGGGTGGGCCTTCTCGACGTAGCCGGCTGTTGACATCGCCGGCCGTCGACATCGCCGTCAGTGCGGGCCGGTTCCGGTCGTGCCCGGCGCCCGCGGGCGGTCCCAGCCAGGCGGCAGGGTAGCCGGTGTGCGCCAGGACGGGTCCGGCTGGAAGTCGCACCAGGTGCCGTCGAACGGGAACGCCCCCGTCTCGACGAGCCGCAGCAGCCGCTCGCCCTCGGCCCGCACCGCCGCCGCGTCGGTGACCCAGTAGTGCTCGGGAAACGCGAGCCGTTCCGCGAGCTCGTGCTCATCCTTCCACTGCCAGGTCCGGTCCGGGGAGACCCACAGGTCGAGGTCGTGGTCGGTCGTGTCCACCCCGACGAGTCCGTCGTGGCGCCAGGCCACGGCAGGTGCCTCGAGGTTGATGTACCAACGGGCGAACCGCCCCTGCCGGTCCCAGAACCACCACACCGAGTGCGCACCCGCCGGCGGGATCATCATAAGGATGTTCGGCCCAGGCCAAGCCCTCTCCACCAGCACCGTGGATTGGCGGATCCATTCGGCGAACGGCATGTCGCGCAGGCCGCGACCGTCCGTGCTCAGCTCGACGGCCATCGGGCAGCCATGCGGGATCCACAGCCGCAGGCCGCGCTCATCGTGGCCGACCACGTGACCCGCGCGGACGAAGACGAGCCGCTTGGTGGTAAACGACCGGTGCACGACCACTTCGCCCGGGACGAATTCTCCTGGAACGAATTCGCCCGGACGGACCCGCCGGTGCGGCGCCCGAACCGAGCGGTGGCGATGCCTGGGTACCAACCTGGGTACCGAGATGGGTACCGGCCTGGGGACCAGCCTGGGAAGCGGGATCATACGCCACGGGGCTTTCCCAGCTTCGTCACCGTCCGACTGTACGGTGCCGTCCTGCCCCGGCGTGCCCCCCACCACAACCCCACGACAGACGGGATGGGACTCTCATGACGGTCGATTCCGCCGTCGATCAACCGCCGGCACCGGCCAGCAACTCCCGGACGACAGGCACCATCGGATGCTCCGTCCCCCAGACCCTGAGCAGATCGGCGAGCAGCGCCGAGAGGGTCTCGGCGGCCGACGCCCGATGGCCGGCGCCGAGCTGCAACAGCCCGATCTGCCGTCGCAGCTCGAAGACCTGGGCGTCGTCCGCACCGAACACCCTGATCTCGTCCTCCAGCAGCCCACGAAGCTGTTCGAGCGCCTGGCCGGTCTCACCGATCAGGGCCCGGCAGGTCGCCTCCCGCAGGCGGCAGCGCAGAACCCGCTCGCTGTCCGGAGCGTCCCGGTGGACAAGATCGACGAGAAGCGTGCGGTAGCCGTCCACGGCGCGGCGGAAGTCGCCGCCCTCGAACAGGTGGTCCGCCAGATCGAGACGGAGCGCGAGCACATCCGCGCTGTCGTGGCCGAGGGAACGACCGGCCCGGTCCACCGCCGCCGCCAGCACACCGGCGGCCTGACTGTAGCGGGAGGCCCGGGCCAACGTCCGAGCCTCGTCCCGGGCACGACGAAGATCGGACCGCCTGATCCCGCCATCGGGCTCCCCGGGCGGCCCAGCAGTGGATCTCCGGGTGGAGGGGGCAGTGTTCGGGGCCGCCCCGCGCGGTACCACCCGGGCCGCGACCGCCGCGTACAGCCGTACCGGGTTGTCCGCGGCGTCGTCGACGGCCCCGGGAAGCGGGCCGAGGCCCACCACGGATCCGATCAACGCCGCGTACACCTTCTCCACGCTGCACGGGCGATCCTCCGGCGCCTTGCGCAGCATCGCGGCGACCAGCTCGTCGAGGCCGCCCGGCACGTCGGCGCGCAGCGACCGCACCCGCGCCGGGACCTCCTCGACCTGCTTGTTCATCACCGTGTAGGACGACGAACCGGCGAACAGCCGCTGACCGGTCAACATCTCGAACAGCGTGGCACCCAGCGCGTAGATGTCGGTGGCCGGCGTGCTCAGGCCGGCAAGCACCTGCTCGGGCGCCATGTAGGCGGGGCTGCCGAGGTGCTGGCCGGTCGCCGTGATCTTCGACAGGTTGGTCCGGTCGAGCGCGACGGCGAGCCCGAAGTCCAGCACCTTCACAGTGCCGTCCGGCTCCAGCATCAGGTTCGCCGGTTTGAGGTCGCGGTGCACGAGCGACGCCCGGTGCGCCACCGCGAGCACCGAGGCCACCTGGGCGGCGATCGCGGCGGCCCAGCCGACGGGCAGCGCGCCCTGCTCGGCGACAAGATCCGCCACGCTGAGGCCGTGCACCCGCTGCATGACCAGGTAGGGACGCCCCTCGTGGGTACCCGCGTCGTACACCGCCGGCACCCCCGGATGCAACAGGCGGGCGGTGATGCGGGACTCCCGGATGAACCGGCGGATCAGCTCCTGGTCCGGCTGGCCGTCGGGAAAACGGACGAACTTGACCGCGATCTCCCGGTCGAGTTTCACATCCCGGCCGACCCAGACCTTACCCATTCCGCCTTTGGCCAATGGAACAGCCTCGAGCTCATACCGCCTGTCGATCATCCACCGCGCGGCCACCGTGCC
>NZ_CDWTMO010000125.1:0-12949 GCF_977946435.1 Frankia sp. CgKIO3
CGCCCGTCGCCACGGGCGCGGGGAGCGGCGCCGCCGCGCGGGATGTGCCATCGTAGGATGAGACCTTGTGATAAGGTGACGTTGGCTGTCACACTGTCTCGCAAGAGATTCTACCGAGGCACCACCGGATCGGACAGGCGGTACGCACGCCGATGACGAGCACCGACGAGGCCCACGAGAAAGCCCGTGAGATCGTCCCGGCCGAATCCGTCTGGTGGGGCTGGGGCCCCGCCGAGGCGCATGACCCACTGCCCGATTCTACCCGCCTTCTGCTGGCTCGGCTCGGCATTCCCGCCCGTCCTCGCCCGCCCGTCCCGCTCGCCGAGGTACGCCTGCCCGCGTCGCGGCTGCCGGATCCGGCCCGGGCCGCGCTCGCGGAGGTCGTCGGGGACGACGAGGTCCGGGTGGACGATGTCACGCGCATCCGGTACTGCCGGGGCCGCTCGACGACCGACCTGTTGCACCTGCGGGCGGGGGATGCCTCCGCCGCGCCCGACGCGGTCGTCCGGCCCGCCGATCATGACGAGGTGCTCGGCGTGCTGCGGGTCGCGACCAGAGAGCACCTCGTGGTCGTGCCGTTCGGGGGCGGTACCTCGGTCGTCGGCGGCCTTGCGCCGCCCGAGCGTGGCGACCGTGCCGCCGTCGCCCTCGACCTCGCCCGGCTGGACCGGCTCGGCCGGGTGGATCCCGACTCCGGCACCGCGGAGCTCGGCGCCGGGCTGCGGGGCCCCCGGGCCGAGGCGTTGCTGGCCGAGCACGGTCTCACGCTCGGGCACGTCCCCCAGTCCTGGGAGTACGCCACTATCGGTGGCTACGCGGCGACCAGGTCCAGCGGTCAGGCATCCGGGGGCTACGGCCGGTTCGACGACCTGGTCGTCGGCCTGCGGGTGGCCACGCCGGTGGGCGGCTGGGAGCTCGGCCGCGCCCCGGCGTCGGCCGCCGGACCGGACCTGCGGGAGCTGCTACTCGGCTCCGAGGGCGCCTTCGGGGTGATCACCCAGGTCGTGGTCCGGGTCCGGCCGCTGCCGGCCCGGCGCGGCTACGAGGCCTGGTCGGTGCCCGACTTCGCGACCGGCACCCGGCTGCTGCGCTCACTCGCCGCCCGCGACCTGCGGCCGACGGTATGCCGGTTGTCCGACGAGACGGAGACCGTCGCGGGGCTCGCGCGGCCGACCCGGTCGGGCGGCGAGCGCGGGGGCGGCGCCGTCGGCTGCTACCTGGTGACCGGCTACGAAGGCGACGATCGCGCGGTGGAACAGCGTTCCGCGGCGGTCGCTGCCGTCCTGCTCGCCGGGGGCGCCAAACGGCTCGGCGCGGCGGCCGGCCAGGACTGGGAGCAGGGTCGGTTCCGGGCGCCCTACCTGCGCGACGCGCTGCTGGACCAGGGCATCTTCGCCGAGACCCTGGAAACGGCGGGATTCTGGACGGCGCTGCCCGGGCTGTACGCGGCCGTCCGAGATGCGCTCACCATGACGCTGGCCGCCGCCGGCCTGGCACCGGTCGTCATGTGCCACATTTCTCATCTGTACGCCACGGGGGCTTCGCTCTACTTCACCGTCGTCTGCGGCGAGGGCGACGACCCGATCGGGAGCTGGCGGGCGGCCAAGGCCGCGGCCACGGACGCGGTCGTCGCCACGGGCGGCACGATCACCCACCACCACGCGGTCGGGACGGAGCACCGGCCCTGGCTCGGCGCCGAGATCGGCGATCTTGGTATCGAGGTGCTCCGGGCGGTCAAACGGACACTGGACCCGGCCGGCATCCTCAACCCCGGGGTTCTCGTCGCCTGAGGCACTACCGGGCGCATCGGGTCGACCCGGGAGCCTGGATAGGCCAAGGGTGTGGAGACCATTGCCGCCTGTGTGGTTGTCCTGTTCTTCCTGCTGATCCCGGTGGTCATCGTCGGTGCGGCCCTGGGCTGGGCCTACCACCGTTGCGCGCCGCTGCGGGCCCGGGCGGCCGTCGAGGCCGCCCGGGAGCAGCGGGCCCACCCCTGAAGACCGGGCCGGGCGTTCCGTCGATCCCCGGGATGTCCGGACAGCGTCTCCGTCAGGATGAGGCCATGAGCACCGGACCGTGCGAGCCGGCTCCGGGTTACCCCGGCGGGCCGGGCGGTGGCGTCGACCGTGATCGTGACCATGCCGGGGACCGTGCCGGGGACCCGGAGTTCGCCCCGGCGACCCGCGGCCTCGTCGTCGTGGGACCGGGGGCGAGCTTCGGTTCCGACCTGTTGCGCCGGTTTGGCCGGGAGGGGTTCGCCCTGGGAGTCGTCTCCCGGTCCGCCGACACGCTGACCCGGGTGAGGGACGAGCTCGCCGAGGACGGCCTGGCGGTGCACGGCGCCGTCGCCGACGTCACCGACCAGCCGGCCCTCACCACGGCCATCCAGCGGGTGGCGGCCGACGTCGGGGGGCTGACGGTGCTTGTCTACAACGCCAAGCTCAGCATCCGCGGCGGCGCCCTCACGGTGAAGGCCGAGACGATGAACCAGACTCTTGCGGTGAACGTCACGGGCGCGCTCACCGCGGTGCAGGTGGCGGCAGACCTCCTCGTGGACCGGCCGGCCGCGACCATCCTGTTGACCACGGCCGGATCGCGCACCGAGCCGGTGGCCGGCCGGTTCGCGCTGGCGATCGGCAAGGCAGGCCTCGCCGCCCTCGCCGATGCGGTACGGCCGATGCTGGCCGCGCGGGGTGTCCGGCTGCGCACGGTGGTTCTCGACGGCAGGGTGGACGCTGCGGGCCCGCTACGTCCGGGGGTGGTCGCGGACCACTTCTGGCAGGCGTTCGCCGCCCCGCGTGGCGACGTTTTCCGGCTCGCGCCGGCTAGACGGGACACTCCGGTGGCGCAGCTCCCGCTGGAGGTGTGAGCTGGTAGCGGCGGTGACGCTGGTGACATGGGTGACGGCCGGTGATGGCTGGCGGATCATGCTCCGGGCGGTGGCCGATGGTATCTGGTTTGCCCGGTCTGGTCGGTCAAGTCGGGGATCCGACACCGATGTCGCATGGATGATCGGACCCGCGGCCGTGCGGAAGGCACGGAGCATGCGACGATCCGGCAGGGCCAGGCACAGGACAACCGCCAGGCGGACATCGACAGGGCGACGGCGTGCTCCGGCGCGGCATGGCAGGAGATGGACCGGTGAACGACGGACGTGACGGTGATGGGCAGCAGCCTGCGGACAGCACCCATGTGATGCCTCCGGACGGTGATGGGACGCGGCCCGCGAACCAGAACAGGCCGGCCCGTCCGGGCGTCCCGGTGGGACCACCGCCGCCTGCGGAGTCCTTCCGGCCGATGGGACCACCGCCGCCCGCGGACTCGTTCCGGCCGGCGCGGCCGGCCGCGCCGACCCGGAGGGGTGACCCGCCGGCTGGTTATGAGCCGCCGGCCGGCTCCGGCGCTCAGGGTGGCTACGACGGCACCGCGGTCCTGGGTGCGGCGCCCGGGACCACGGGGATGGGGAACATCACCGCCCGCGAGGGCGGCGGACCCCATGATCGGCTGCCCGGCGCCGCCGGCGGGGGCGGTAGAGGCCCGGAGGGATTCGCCGTGGCGCCAAGCGGCGGCACGCCCGCCGTGCCCGCCAAGCCGCGTCGCCGGCGCCGGAAACTGCTCATCGCGCTGGTCGCCCTGATCGTCCTGTTCGTCGTGGGCGACCGGGTCAGCGTGGTGATAGCCAAGGATCAGATGCGCCAGCAGGTCGAGGCCGGCGTGGCCGAGAACATCAAGCCGGGTGATCCCATCCCGACGGTCAAGAGCGTGAGCATCGGCGGATTCCCGTTCCTTACCCAGGTCCTGTTCGGGAAGTTCACCAACATCGGAGTAGAGATCGAGGGCATCCCGACGCCGGGCCCGAAGATCTCGTCGGTGAAGGCCAATCTGAAGGGTGTACACGTACCGCTCGGTGATGCCATCACCAACAATGTCGGGCAGGTGCCCGTCGATCACGTGCGGGCCACTGTGGATATGACCTACAACGACCTCAACGCCTACCTCGCCGGGCAGCAGGTGCAGGTGAAGCCGGTCGACGGGGGAAAGGAGATCGAGGTGACTGGCACCGTCAACGTGCCGGTGCTGGGTACCCAGCAGGTCGGTGGGATCACGACGTTCGAGGTCCGGAACAACATGCTCACCCTGGTGCCGAGTGAGGTGAAGCTCACCGGAACTGTGAACCTCGGATTCAGTGTCCCCGGAGAACTTCTGCCGTCCATCCCGATCCCGATCTCCGGTCTGCCATTCCATCTCCGCATCGTCGAGGCATCCACGAACGCGACCGGTCTCTCACTCACCGCGACTGCCGAGGACGTGGTGCTCCCGGCGTCCTGAGCCCTGAGTGGCGGTCCTGAGCCCTGACATGATTTCCGCCACAGTTGCGCCGACCCGGAATGCCTCGCGCGCGGTGGTCGAGCCGTACCGACCGCCCTCCCCGCGGTCAGGGCCCGGATCGGATCCGGTCGAGGCCGCCCATGGCCCCTCTCTCCCCGGAGTACGTCCTTCCCGGAGTACGTCGACCTTCCCGCGGAGTACGTCAACCTGTCGACGATCGTTCGACGCGCGGCACCTCCCGGCGTTTCATCAGCCGATTTCCGGTGGCCGTCCGTTGGCTGATCGTCCACTTCCGTGGCGTGCGTCCCGGGTGCCGCCGAGGCCTGCAGCCGCTGGTCGGATCGGCGACAGATGCCACTGTCGGGGACCGTCGACCATCATCCTCATAGGGTGCCGGACGGGAACATGCGTCATCGTCGTCGCTTCCGGGGCACGGTCACCGAGCTTCCGGGGCACGGTCATCGAGACGATCTGACCACTCAGGGTGACGTGGCCCGGAAGGTTTCGTGCAGGGTAACCGGTAAATCGACCGATCATGAGGCGGCAGGAACCCGAGAGATGCCCGGAAGTCGACGCGACGGCAACGATCGCCGTTCAGCTGGTGGTAAATCGTCACCCGGGGTGGATCAAGGTCATCCCTCGACGCTACGATCGGGCATCCGACGTGATCCGGCGGCTCGAGTGGCCGCGCGAGGTGGTGACCCGGCGCGCCATGATGACACCGCAGTACCTGGTAAAACCGCACAGCGTAGTGACACCGCACAACGTAGTGACAAGGTGGAGTTCGGCGGGACATCCCGGCCAGCGTCCCGTCGCGAAGGGGGAAACACGTGCAGACGACCTTCCTGAGAGTCGTCACCGAGGCCGGTGCGGCTACCGTGCCGGCCGAGGCGCAGTTCATCATCGGCCGTGCCCGGACCGCCGACTACGTCATAGCGGACAGCCGGGTCTCCCGTCGCCATCTCCTCCTTGAGCAGACCGGCAACGGGTGGGTCGTTCGGGACATCAGTTCCAACGGCACCTGGATCGACGGGCAGCGCATGCCCGAGACCGTCCCGGTGCACGGTGAGGTGCGGCTTCGTCTCGGCGCTCCGACCGGGCCCGAGGTTGTCATCCATCCCCAGGTGCCGGAAGGCCGCAGGCCGCTGGACGAGCCGGAGTACGACCCCGGCTACGACATGCAGACGATGCTGCCCAATGTTGCCGGTTACTCTCCGCCACGACCCACGGGCTCCTCGAGGGGTGGGCGCGGGACCTCGCATCAGGGGCCGACCGATCCGTCCCAGCGCGGGCACGACTACGACGACCAGGGTCGGGACGAACGGGTGAGTGGCGTCACCAGCCTCGAGCAGGAGCACGAGCGGCGAACCACCTATCGGCTGCGCCCGGGCACGATGTCGATCGGCCGTGCCCGTGACAATGACATCGTCATCACCGACCTGCTTGCCTCCCGCCGGCACGCCGAGCTCTACATCGGCCGGTCCGGCCTGCAGATCGCCGACCTCGACTCCGCCAACGGCGTGTTCGTCAACGGTCGTCGGATCAACCGGGCGTCCGTCGGCCAGGGCGACGTCATCGCCGTCGGTCACCACGTCTTCCAGCTCGAGGGCGACCAGCTCGTCGAGTACATCGACTCCGGTGACGTCAGCTTCGAGGCCGACGCCCTGAACGTCTGGGCCGGTCAGAAGCAGCTCATGCACGACATGACGTTCAAGCTGCCCGGCCGGGCGCTGCTGGGCGTCGTCGGGCCGTCCGGGGCGGGTAAGTCGACGCTGCTCAACGCGCTCACCGGCTTCCGCCCCGCGGACAAGGGCACCGTGCGCTACGCCGGCCGGGACCTCTACTCAGAGTATGACGAACTGCGGCGCCGGATCGGCTACGTGCCGCAGGAGGACCTGCTGCATACCTCGCTCACCGTCCGCAAGGCACTCGAGTTCGGCGCCGAGCTGCGCTTCCCGCCGGACGTCACGAAGGCGGAGCGGCGCACCCGGGTCGACGAGGTGCTCGCCGAGCTGGGCCTCACCCAGCACGCCAGCACCCAGGTCTCCCGGCTGTCCGGCGGCCAGCGCAAGCGGACCTCGGTGGCCCTGGAGCTGCTGACCCGGCCGACCCTGCTCTACCTCGACGAGCCGACCTCCGGCCTCGACCCGGGCATGGACAAGAACGTCATGGAGTCGCTGCGCAAGCTCGCGGACGACGGCCGGACGATCGTCGTGGTCACCCACAGCGTCGCCCAGCTCGACCTGTGCGACTACATCCTCGTCCTCGCACCCGGCGGCTACGTGGCCTACTTCGGTCCGCCGCAGGACGCGCTGCCCTTCTTCGGCAAGCGGGACTACCCGGACGTCTTCCTCACCCTGGAGGCGATGCCCGGGGCCGAGTCGGCCGCCAAGTTCCGCAACTCGCGGTACTACGTGCCCGCCTCGATCACTGCTCCGTCGGCCCGGCCGGCTCCCGAGGAGCTGCCCTCGCTGCGGCAGCAGTCGGTGATCTCGCAGCTTGTGACGCTGAGCCGACGAACAATGGCCGTCATCGCATCCGACAAGTCATACCTGCGGCTCATTATCGCCTTCCCGTTCCTGCTCGGGCTGATACCCAGGGCCATCGGCGGGAACTTTGATCTCACGGCCGAACAGGCCAAACAGTTCTCGCCGAACTCGGATGCCCCGACAGTTCTTTTGATCATGGTTCTCTGTGCCTGTTTCATGGGAATGGCGAACTCGGTCAGAGAGATCGTCAAGGAACGGGCGATCTACCGAAGAGAGAGAGCCATCGGTCTGTCTCGGACCGCGTATGTCGGTTCGAAGATCCTCGTTCTTGTTATGATCACTGTTGCCCAGGCGATCCCGTTCACGTTGATCGGTCTTGCCGGGCGAACGCCGGACAAGGGTGTCGTGCTCGGGAACGCCCTGCTCGAACTGCTCATCGCCGTGATTGTGGTCTCGCTTGCGTCGGCCATGCTCGGGCTGGTGATCTCGGCGATGGTCGACAACGCGGACAAGACCATGCCGCTCCTGGTACTGATCACCATGGCCCAGCTCATCTTCAGCGGTGGCATCGTGCCGGTGAAGGGCACGCCCGGTCTGGAGCAGATCAGCTACATCGCGCCGGCCCGCTGGGGCTTCGCGTCGATGGCCTCGGTCGGTGACCTGAACCGCATCACCCTGGCCGGCGTGCTACGGCCAGACAACCAGAAGCCGGTGAACCCGAAGGTCGTCGATGACCCCTTCTTCGACCACAGCGCCTCGGCGTACCTCACCGACATTGTCGCCGGTCTCGTCGTCGGCGTCCTCCTTGTGATCATTACTTCCTTCCTGATCCGCCGGATGGACCCGAAGACCGTCAAACGCGCCACCGCCGCACCGGTCAGCGGCCCACCCCGCTAGGCCCCTTGCCTATCCAGAGGGATAAATCGGACACAAAAGCCTCTGGATAGGCAAGGAAGCCGGGAGCCTCGGGCGTCCCGGGTCCCCGGGTCCCGGGTCGGCCGGCGGGATTCACGCTTCGGCAGGGCCACCTGCACGGGCTCGGAGAAGTGCCATCCGGACGACTTCCGTCGTTCTCGCCGCTTCCGTCGTGACATCGTGCCAGGTGAAGCGCAGAACATCCCAGTCGAGACGGACGAGGTCGTTCTGACGTGCCCGATCGCGATGAAGAGCCTCCGGCTCACCGTGCGGCCCGACGCCGTCCGCTTCGATCGCGACCCGCAGCGACGGCCAGGCGAGATCGAGCCGTGCCACCGGCCGGCCGTGCCGGGGATCGTGGACTATCCATTGAAGCTCGTCCGGCGCCAGCCCGGCGTCATCGAGAAGGAGCCGCACACGCGTCTCCAGCGGTGACTCTGCCCGCCCGTCGATCTTTGACCACCATCCGTCCGCACGATCACCATTGCGGCGTTCCTGCACGCGTGTGCGAAGATCGAACAGCTCGTTCCGGGATAGACGGCGTTGGTGAACAAAAGCGTCGAGGACACAGATGAACAGCTCGCGGTCGCACAGTAGGGCCAGATCTTCCAACGTTCGGGCAACCGTGGTGGTACGGATGCCGTCGAGGTCGATGGTCTCGCCACCGCGGACCGTCATCCAATGCCGGTGACAACCGCGACGCTGACGAAGTCCTCCCTCACCGGGCAGCGCGACATCGACGGGTTCGTCGGGCCGCCAGCGGGAGAGGGCGGGAAGGCCGTGCAGTCGGGCCGCGGTACGTCCGCAGATCGTCCCTCCGACGATCGACAGCGCCGCTCGGGCACGGGCCCGGATTTCGTCCCGAATGGGCGGCACGAGCAACGTGCCCCGCACCGGGGAGGTCCAGCCGTGCCTGCGTCTACGAACGCTGATCGCTTGGTCCGACATCCCGAGCTGCCGGGCATGCCGACGGGTGATCATGTCGTCCTGCTTGCGGGCGAGTGCGACGACCTTCTCATAGGACTCTCATAGGACTGGGTCACGTCCCCAGTGTCGATCACGGTTCGAGCATCCTGCCGGGCTCGTTCGCGATCTGTGCATAACCGGCCCCTCTCGCCGGCTTCCTTGTCTATCCAGAGGCTTTTGCGCCCGATTTATCCCTCTGGATAGGCAAGGAGCTCAGCCGGCGTTCCAACGGGCGTGGCCGTTGAACCCGCCGGTAGTGGTGAGCTTGCGGTCACTATTGTTCGGATTGTTCGGATTCAGAACGTAGAGTTGCCGGTCACCAGGGTCCGTGGGATTGCGCTGCCCGCTGAAGGCGATGCGACCGTCCGGCGCGTAGGCCGGGTCCTGGTCGTCCCCGTGCACCCGGGTGAGCTGCCGGGCGTCGGTGCCGTCCGAGTTCATCTCGAAGATCTCCAGATCGCCGTTCTTCGCCCGGGTGAAAGCGATCTTCCTGCTGTCCGGGGACCAGACCGGGTCCGAGTCCCCGTTACCCTGGTCCTGCGTGATCGGGGTCGCCTGGGCATCCGGTTGGGCCGGGATCACCACGATGAAGCCGCGGTCGCCACCGGTGTTGTTCGACCAGTAGGCGATCCGCTCGCCGTCCGGCGACCAGGCGGGGTCGGTCGCCTGCGGCTTCGCGTTGAGCCGCCGCACGCTCGAGCCGTCCAGTTTCACCACATACAGGCCGGGGTTCGGCGTTCCGGTCTGATCCCTGGTGGAACGGACGACCAGGAAGCCGCCGTCGGGGGAGAGCGAGGGCCGGGCGTCGTCCGCGATCGCCAGCCCGGCGGCCGGGCCCGAGGTGAACAGCTGTACCGGTTTCCCGGAGCCGTCGGCGGCAATCGCCTGCAGCGTATTCGGGCTGCCCTTCTTGAAGTAGACGATCGTCTTGCGATCGTCGCTGATCGCGGGCAGCATCTCCTGGTCCGGACCGGTGACGATCGGCTTGTCGTTCGCGAGCAGCCCGTTGTCCGTGACCTGCCCGGTGAACAGATCGTAGTTGCCGTTGCGGTTGGACGCGTAGACGAGGGTGTCCTTGCCAAGCGGCTGGGCCGCCCTGGGCAGCGTGAAGGCCGCTGATTGGGCCGATGGGGCTGGTTGGGGCGACGTGGCCGGAGTCCCGGAGATGGTGGCCGGATTGGCTGCGTCGGTCCCGGAGCCGCCGTCATCACCCGAGCTGAGGGCGAGTACTCCCGCGAGGATCGCGCCGACGACTACGACACCCCCACCGACGAGCAGCGGGGTGCGGTTCCTGTTCCCGCCCGCGCCGCCCTGCCGGCCGGGAGCATCGGCTCCACCGCCCCCGGGACCGCCGGGACTCCCGTGACCGCCGGCACCGGCGGGTAGCCGGGTCGGGGCGTCCTGGTCGACGGTGTAACCGCTGCTGACGGGGGCCACTGCCGTTGCGGGGAAGCCGGCCCCGTGGGGCCCGGTGCGCCCGTGACCGGTGCGCCCGGGCCGGGCACTGGCAGCTTCCAGCCCTGCAGGATGTTCGTGACGTCCTGCGGGTTGACGGCGGCGGCAGCGTCCGGGCCGGTGCCCGACGGGTCGCCGAGCAGGCGCTCGGGTCCTTGCGCATCGCGTGCCAGACGATCGGGCGCAGCGCCGGGTCGACGTCGTCGAGCCGCGGTTCCTCGTGTAGGGCGCGGTAGAGCAGCACCTGCGCCGAGGCCTCACCGAAGGGGTAGTGCCCGGTGGCGGCGAAGGCGACGAGGCCACCCCACGCCCAGATGTCGACCGCCGAGGTGATCGGCCGGCTCTCGATCTGCTCCGGGGACATGAACGCCGGCGTCCCGAGCTGCTGGAGATCGCCGGTGAGGTTACTGCCGGCGTCCACCGCCCGGGCGATACCGAAGTCGATCACCCGGGGGCCGAACGGTGAGAGGATGACGTTCGCGGGCTTGAGGTCGCGGTGCACGATCCCGGCGCTGTGGATGGCGGTGAGCGCCGCGGCCACGCCGACCGCGAGTTGTTCGAGGTTGGCATCGGCGAGCGGGCCGTTGCGCTGGACGTACCGGGCGAGGGTCTCGCCCTCGATGAACTCGGTGACCAGGTAGGGCCACTCGGCGTCCGGATCGGCGTCGAGCACCTCAGCGGTGCAGACCCGGGCGACTCGCCGGGCGGTCTCGGCCTCCAGCCGGAACCGGGCTCGGAACTCGGGGTTCCCGACAGCCTCATTCCGGATCACCTTGATGGCGACGAGCCGGCCCTTCCCGGAGCGGCCCAGATAGACCATGCCCATTCCACCCTGGCCGAGTTTGCCCAGCAGCGTGTACGAGCCGAGCTCGTGGGGGTCGTCCGGGCCAAGGGGGGGCGGATCGTGCCGGCCACACCCGCATCCGATGACATCATCGACCTGTACCCCCACCCGCCGCGTGCCGACCGCGGCCTCGCGCGGGAACGCCGCGCAGGTCGCGGGCTCGCCGGTGGACGCGCACCGACTCTTGATCCATCACGGAATGTCCCGATCAACCATTACGGTCAACCGCTGGCAAAATCTTAGGCGAGAGTGACCGGGCACCGGGCTGTCGGGGCCCCGATAGCCCCCGCCACCTCGATGTCAATGCAGCGACAGGCATTCGGCGCCCGCGTGGCTTCTGTCATCCGGTCACGTCCTGCCTCCTGGTCGGCCGGGGGGCGACCAGGGGCGGTCGGGGTCTCTGACCGGGTACGGCCGGGGTCGACCGGGGCCGACCAAGGCCCGGGCGGGGGAGTCTCCCGGGAACGCCGCGCCGCGTCCCCGGGAACCCCCCGAGTCACGACCGAGCCGTCGCGGACCTCGCGACACCTCCGATTGCCGGTCGGTCCACCGGCGACCCGGTCTGGTCCCCGATCAAAGCGGCTGGCGGCCCACACAACCCCGTATCTGTGCGGCTTTCGCCGAATGTGTCAGGAAGGAACGCTGCACGGCCGAACGCGAACGGCCGAACGGTGCTACGCCCGATCATCCGACCCGACGACCTCCAGGACCTCGTCGACGTCCCGGCGGGGAGTGGGGCCGAGCGGTTGTGCACCCGGCTCGGGATAGCCGGCCCGCAGGATCATCTGGACGTGCCCGAGACCGCTGGTGGTGCCGCGGAACTGCTCCCGCATGCCCTCGACGTCGATCGCCTGCGACATCGGCGACGAGGCGAGACCGAGCAAGGTGGCGGTGAGCAGCACACGCTGCATCGCCTGCCCAGCGCGCAGCCGATCGGCGGTCGTGTCCGCATCGGTGCCGATGATCAGGATGCCGGGCCGTTCCACACCCGTCTCGTCCAGCACGGTCCCCGCCTCGCCGACCACGTCGAGGTCCCGCATCGGGAACTCGGACTGGCGCGGGGCGTCGGTGTGGACGACTGCGCTGCGCGGGATGCCATCGGCCGACGTGGATCCCGTTCGACTCCACGAGGCCAGTTCCTCCCGGTAGGCCACGTTGTGCGCCTCGATCCAGTCCGCCCGGGACAGCAGGACGCTGACCTGGACGCGCAGCTCCGGGTCGATCGGCGCGGTGAGCCAGCAGCCCTCCGCCTCGGCCGCGGCACGCAGGCGGCTGATTACCTCGGCAGGCAACGGCTGGTCGTCGAACGGCCGGCGATCGGTGTGCCGCCGCGGGATGGCATCGGCCAACGCCCGCTCGTCGTCCTCGGCAGGCTGATGGCCGATCACCGAGATGGTGGCGAGCGGGGCGGGGCGGAAGTCGTCGACGCCGTCGGGTAGCGGCTCCACCACGGGGACCTCGCCGCGGGTCCGCAGCGCCAGCCGGGCGTTGAACAGCGCCGCTCCGCAGCTCAACAGCATCTGCCGGCCCTCGGGATCGGCGACCTTGAGCTGGCGGGTGCTGTCGGCGAGAAGGGTGAGCCGGCCTGCCTCGAGGCGCCAGCGCCACGGCTGCGTGTTATGGATGGACGGCGCCGCGGCGGATGCGGCGACCACCTCCCGAGCCAGGTCGGGAGTCAGGGGAACCAGTACGGACCGTGCTGCTTTGGTGGACATCTCAGCCTCCCTTCTCTTAAGTGTCTACCCCCAGCCTGCCCTCCCGACCGGGTAGAGGGCATGTGCCGAGGGGAACAGTCGGGGCGGACCAACGGCCGGCAGGCGGGAGTCGGGCGTCGGGTGGCGGGGCGTCGGGGCGTCGGGGCGTCGGGTGGCGGGCCCGAGGCACCGCCGCGGACGTGGTGGGTGGGTACCGCCGGGACGGCACGGGCAGGGCGGAGCGCATGGGCGGAGCG
>NZ_CDWTMO010000126.1:0-12506 GCF_977946435.1 Frankia sp. CgKIO3
CCTAGGGACAGCGGGCTGCCGCCTGGGTGTGTCGCGAGAAGTACGAAAAGGCGGGCGGTGACCAGGGCGTCATAGGCGGCGCGGTGGGGCCTGTGCTCCGGTGGGATGCCTTCGGCCAACCCAAAGGCTTCGACGAGTGCGCCCAGGCGGTAGCTCACCCGGTCGGGCCGCAGCCGGCGGGCCAGCCTCAGGGTGTCGAAGACTTCGCCCGGCGCCCAATCCGGGAAGCTTGCGGTGCAAGATCCCGAGGTCAACGGGGGCGTTGTGGGCGACGATTGCCGTGTTTTCCAGCGCGGTGCGCACCTCTTCGGCGATATCAGCGAACATGGGAGCTTCTTCCACCATTGGGTTTGAGATGCCGTGGATGCGCTGGGCGATACCGGTGATAGGAGTGGCCGGACGCACCAGCCAGCTGAGCGGCTTCCCGATCGCGCCGCCGGTGACGGGGACGGCGGCCAGCTCCACGAGGTCGGGCGGCCGCCCGCCGTTGCCCTCCACGTCCACGACGACGTAGCCCCGGCTGGTCCAATCCGTCACGATGCCTCCTCCTGGCCCCAGCCGATGTCGGCACGCCCGTGCCGTCCGGCGTAGTGAGGATGACGTAGATCGTGGATTTGGAAGCGCAGGGCATGTTGGAGGAAGTAGCGGGGCTGCTCATGGGGGAGCCCGCCGACCACCACAGCCCGGTCCGTGATGTCGATGATTTCCAGCGAGGCCCCGAGCGTCGAGGTCTTCCAGCACAGCGAAGGTGTGGGGCTTCACCGCCGGGAGGAACGGCTCGGTGGCCCGGTTGAACAACTGGATAGGGGGGTGGTGTCCGCCCGGAAGTACGGGTGGGCCACGAGCTGGGTCACGGCCTCGGCGTCGCTCATCACGGCGCGGGGCTGGCGTTGGCCACAGCCCGTAGGTGTGGCGGATGCAGTAGGCGCAGTCGAGCGGGCAGCCCTGGATATGGTTGAGGGATAGCCCGCTTTTACGGTACTCCACCACTTCGCGCGCCCGCGTGGGAAGTTGCTCGATCTGCCTGCTCGCAAGCAGGGGGACGAGAGTGGTCACCATTGCCCTCCGGGGCCTGGTCAGGTGTGGCCGTGATTGGCCTGACTCGGAGGGTAAGGGGCATGAACGATCCTGGAAAGAATGTTTCTCAGAATCTCTCGAAACTCAAGCCTCCTCGTCTTGCCCGCGAAAATCCGCGCCATCCTCGGCCACTTCGGCGGCCAGGTCATCGAGTACGCGGGTGATGATCACGCGGGCCGGTCGGCCATAGCTGGCGACGGCGGCGAGTTGGTCAAAGGCGCTCGCGTATAGCTCGATCTCCTGCGGTTGCCGCAGGTCAAGGGCTGCACTGAAGGTCTCGACCAGTACCCGCTCGGTGTCGTATATCCAGAAGCCGTGCCACGGCGACGTGGCGTACTGCGTCTCGAATCCGATGATCCCCAGCCGGACGTTGGGCAGCTGGGAGAAGGAGATCAGACGGTCGAGCTGGCCGAGCATGACGTCTGATGGGCACAGCCGAAACCTGAGTGCCGCCTCGGTCAGCACGAAGTGGAACCGCTTGTCGGAGCGGTACAAGATCTCTTGTCGCCGGACCCGTGCGGCCACGGCTTCGTTGATGTCGTTCGGCAGCTTCAGCCGGCGGATGCCCTCGGCGAACCGTGCCCGCGCATACTCGGCGGTCTGGAGCAGACCGGGGATCACGGTGGCCTCGAACGCCCGGAAGAGCCGAGTCCGCTCGTCCCACCCGATCAGCTCCTGCTGCCGCGGCTTCAGGCCAGTCCGCAGGATGCGCTGCCACTCCGTGTGCTGGACTTCGAGCGTGTGTAGGGCCGCGAGCAGGCTTTCGGCTTCCGCCTGACTGCCGGTTGCCCGCGTCCAACCCCTGATGTCGTCGTCAGTGGGCGCCTGGCGGCCGTTTTCGAGCTTGGAGACCTTGGAAGCCGGCCACGACAACGACTCCGCGAGCTGCCGGCCGCTCAGGTCGGCCGACGTACGAAGCTCGCGGAGTCGTTTGCCGAGCGCGCCACGCGTCTCGTGGACGTTAGACGCGCCGGAGGTGCTGTTCGGTGGCAAAGTCGTCCCGTCTTACAGCGTGGTGCCAGGCGGCATCACGCCAGTAGTTGTGCTGCACGATCTCGGCCGGGTCTTCGCCTACTTCACCACCCAGGAAGCGGGCGTCATCGTCGAAGTGCATCCGAACCAGCTTGGACGAGTCGAACAGCCAGTAGTCGTGGTTTGGCAGGCCGCCGGCCTCGGCCAGGTCGCGCGTCAGGTAGCGGATGTCCTCGCCGGCACCACCTGTGAACTGCGCACACCACACCCCGAAGCGGCTGTAGTCGGTCAGCGGCAGGCTCACTACCCGCACGCGGGCGAACCGGCGGCCCGCGGACGTCGCCTCCCGGAGCATGTCCAACCAGCTCTGCATCCACGGAAGGTCATCTGGCTCGTCCGCGAGGAACTTCCGCAACGACTCGTTTTCGTATGGCGCGTCGTAGCTGTCGCGGTCCTCCAAGCGGAAGGCGGTGTGCTCGAAGGAGTGGAAGAACTGCCGGAACTCGGGGCCGGGTGAGATGAGCTGGCTCAGTGCTCCCCCTCCTGCTCCAGGTAGCGGCGGACGTAGAACTTCAGGACGTCTTCCGGGATCTCGATCAAGGTCTCGTGGTCGGGGACAGCGCCGATGTCCGCAAGCGCCTGCGGGTCGGTCACCTTCCACCCCTGGGCGATGTAGGTCACCCGGTCCGTACGGTCGGTGGCGAACAGGGTGGGCGAGTTGTCTATCTGGGAGTCAGGGTCCTTGCCGAGGAACCGGGCACGCACGGGGCCTCCGTTGCTAGAAATATTGCGAACCGTTCTTCGGGCCATGGTGGCTGACCGGGCGTGGGGACGTCAACCACGGACGACGGCGGGATGATCTCCCCGGTGGCGGATTGGGACAAGTAGGGGCAAGTTGCACCACTCTCTCCCGACGACTCCGCGTACCGAGATACCGCTGCGTCCGCAGCCAGACCACTTGATGAGCCTGACTCACGAAGTGGCGAGACTGCGTCACGGTCTCGCCACACCCGCAGCGGCAGGCACGCGCCTCGGGCCGGGCGGTAGCGCCTTGCTTATCCGTATTCACCTTGAGTGATCTACGGTACAATTGATCTAGTTCTGTCCGGAATGTCTCGTTCGAAAGCCGCTCCACCAGGGGCACGCACGGTTGAGACAGGCCAGAGCCCCGCGCCCCCGTCCAAGGCGCGGGGCTCTGCCGCTTCAAGGTCTCTTGTACTGCAATTCGTACCACAATTGGCGACGGGGGCCGCCAAGCGACTCAGGCGATACCCTCCCGCTTCTCACTCTCTGTAACAGTGGGTGGAGTCTGCAGCCAGGTGAGGATATCGTCGATGCTCCCTGCGGTCCCCCGCCGGACGTCCTCGAACACGTCGATGCTACGCGCCGTCCTACCCGCCAGCTCCGAAGCGATGATCTACATCGCCATGATTGACAACCTCGCCAAACACGTAACAGGCGTGAGGTGCCCCGAGTCTGGTGGAGACTACGCCGGCGGCTCAGTGCGAGGCCGACGCCCAAGGGCCAACGCCACCGATGCATTCGACATCCTTGATTCTTTCTACTGCGCCGCTGCCTGCCGGTCAATTGAGCGGCTAGACCATGCCCTCCGGCTGGAGGACCTGGCCGCCCACGCCGGGATGAGTCGCCGAACCTTCACCCGCCGCTTCGCTACGTCAGCACCTACGCGACGCCATCGCAGTCCCCCGAACGCCTACCGCAGAACCTTCCGCGGCTAAGGCGCCAGGAGCGCGTCCAGTGGTGAGGCGGGCCCGGTGCGCCCATGCCTTGGCCCGGTTGCCGCAGATGGCCATGCTGCACCAGCGACGCTGGTGGGCCTTGGTGCGGTCATAGAACCACAGCGTGCAGGTCGGGCCGTCGCAGTTGCGGACGAGCGACCGGTTGCCATGCGCGAACAGGTCCGCGGCGGCCCGCGCCGGCAAGGCGAGGAGGACCTCGGCGGATGCCCACGTCCCGCTTTCGACGATCGCGGGGGTACCGCCAACACGGGTAAGCCGCGCGTACCGATGGTCGGTGGCCAACAGCCCATTCAGTCGCGACAGCGTGGGTTCGTCCGGCACGGTGGAGCTGCCGCCCGCCCAGGCGCCGATGAGCGGCCGCAGCCACTCCCGGAGCTCGACCGCGGCGACGGCGATGCGGTCGAGCTCCTCGGGCCCGAACCGAGCAGGCAGCGCCTCTCGTTCGGCCGTGCCGACAAGCCCCGCGAGCTGGAGCCAGCGCAGGTAGCTCCGCCCATCGGCGATCAACTCGATCGGGCCGTCCGCCGAGAAGGCGAGGCTGTTGACGAAGTCCAGCACCGGATGATCGCCCAACCCGATCAGCACGTCCGGGTTCATCGGAGACCTCCCCTCGAGCCGATCGCCCAAATAACCACTCCACTTCCTCTTGAGAGGTTACTCCCCCGTCAAAGTAATCGTCTTAGCTATCTTTTTTAGATATCTTTTATGGACCACTGGACCACTGGACCACTGCGCCCGACGGGGCCCGCCGCTGACCGGCAGAAGCCCGTCGGGAGCCCGTCGGGACGGTCGGTCAGGAGTTGGCCACCGGAAGGTAGATCCGATTGCCGGCGACGTTGAACTCGGCGGCCTTCTCCCGCAGGCCGGCGGTGACCGCCTCGTCGCCGGCCGGGCCCGCGCCATGCCCGGCCGGGTCCAGCCCGTCCCCGCCCGCGTGTGCCCGCATCTGGTGGGAAATCTTCATCGAGCAGAAGTGCGGGCCGCACATCGAACAGAAGTGCGCCGACTTCGCGGCCGGGGCCGGCAGCGTCTCGTCGTGGAACGCGCGTGCGGTGTCGGGGTCGAGCGCGAGGTGGAACTGGTCAGCCCAGCGGAATTCAAACCGGGCGTCCGACAGGGCGTCATCCCAGGCCTGCGCGCCGGGATGACCCTTGGCGAGGTCGGCGGCGTGCGCGGCGATCTTGTAGGCGATGACGCCGGCCTTGACGTCGTCCCGGTCAGGCAAGCCGAGATGCTCCTTCGGGGTGACGTAACAGAGCATGGCGGTACCGGCCCATCCGATCATCGCCGCCCCGATCGCGGAGGTGATGTGATCGTAGCCGGGGGCGATGTCGGTGGTCAGCGGCCCGAGAGTGTAGAACGGCGCGTCGTGGCACAGCTCCCGCTGCAGCTGCACGTTCTCCTCGATCTTGTTCATGGGCACGTGCCCGGGGCCCTCGATCATCACCTGGACGTCGTGCTCCCACGCCACCTGCGTCAACTCGCCCAGGGTGACGAGCTCGGCGAGCTGTGCCTCATCGTTCGCGTCCGCGATGGACCCGGGCCGCAGGCCGTCGCCCAGGGAGAACGTGACGTCGTACGCGGCGAAGATCTCGCACAGCTCGGCGAAGTGGGTGTAGAGGAAGTTCTCCTCGTGATGGGCCAGGCACCAGGAGGCCAGAATCGAGCCGCCGCGCGAGACGATCCCGGTCCTGCGCCGCGCGGTCAGCGGCACGTAGCGCAGCAGCACCCCCGCGTGGACCGTCATGTAGTCCACACCCTGCTCGCACTGCTCGATCACGGTGTCCCGGTAGACCTCCCAGGACAGCTTCTCCGGCCGGCCACCGACCTTCTCCAACGCCTGGTAGATCGGCACGGTCCCGACCGGCACCGGCGCGTTGCGGATGATCCACTCACGGGTCAGGGCGATGTCCGACCCGGTCGAGAGGTCCATCACGGTGTCCGCGCCCCAGCGGGTCGCCCACACCATCTTCTCGACCTCTTCCTCGATTGAGGAGGTAACGGCCGAGTTGCCGAGGTTCGCATTGATCTTCACGAGAAACGCACGGCCGATCGCCATCGGCTCGGACTCGGGATGGTTCACGTTCGCCGGCAGCACGGCCCGCCCCGCGGCGATCTCCGCCCGCACCGTCTCGACGGGAAGACCCTCCCGCAGGGCAACGAACTCCATCTCCCGAGTGATCTGACCGCGGCGGGCGTAGCCCAGCTGGGTTACGGAAGGCCGTCCCGGCACCGCCCGACGGGGCACTCGCACCTGCCCGCCGAGATCCGTCCCGCCAAGACCGGGCGTCCCAGAACCGGGCGCCCCGGTCCCGGGAACGGTCCGCTGTTCATCCGGCGCGGTGTCGCCACGCTGGGCGATCCAGCTGTCCCGCGTCGCCGGCAGACCCCGGTGCACGTCGATGGTTACCCCCGGGTCGGTATATGGACCGGAGGTGTCGTACACCACGACGGTGTCACCCGTGGTCAGCACGATCTCCCGCATCGGCACCCGCAGATCGGGATCCACACCGACCAACCAGGTCTTGCGGCTGCCCGTCAGCGGACCCGTCGAGACCGCCATCATCGCCGCGGCCGAGATGGACGAGGAGGAGGACGAGACAGAGGAGGACGAACGGTCGGTGCGCGACACCATGTTAAGACTCCCTACGCCGGCATTACCCGGACAGGTTCCTGCGGTCGGCGGCCCCAGCCGCCCTCTCAGCCCCTTGGCGGAGCTCCCGCGATCAACTTCGACGCTTGTCGACAGTAAGACACCGCCGGCCCGCTCGCCACCCCTTCCGGTTCATCCGACGCATGCCCCACACCATCGGGCGACGTGAGAGCCCTGTTCCGCCGGACCCCGGTTTCTCCGCGTGGCGGGGAACGCCGGACCAGCTCAGCGGTCCGGGGCCGCCGCCGGCCCGGAACTCCCGCCCAGGTAGGCCGTCTCGATGAGCTCGGGACGCGCGACGAGATCCGCCGCGCTCGCCGACAGCGCGATCCGGCCCCGGTCGAGAACGTAGCCACGGTCGGCCACCTGCAACGCAAGCGAGACGAACTGCTCGACCAGCAGCACGCCGGTCGACGTCTCGAGGGCGATCGTGCGCAGCAGGGCGAGCAGCTGCGGCGCGACCCCGGGTGCCAGGCCGAACGACAGCTCGTCCACCAGCAGCAGACGCGGTCTGCGCACCAGAGCGACAGCCAACGCGAGCCGTTGCCGCTCACCCCCGGACAGTTCTCCGGCCGACCGGTCGAGCAGGCCGCGCAGCACCGGGAACCAGTCCAACACCGGCCCGATCTCGCCGGATGAGCGCCGGCCGGCCGCCAGGCGCAGGTTCTCGCGGACGGTCAACCGCCCGAGTGACCCTCGTCCCTGCGGTACGACCGCCATCCCCCGGCGGGCGAGTGTGCTCGGCGCGGCCCGGCGCGACCGGTCATCGAGGACCTTGACCCGCCCCCTCGACGGCGTCAGCAGCCCCGCCGCCGTGCGGATCAGCGTCGTCTTGCCCGCGCCGTTCGCTCCGAGCAGCGCCACGATCTCCCCGGCACCGACGGTGAGCGACACGTCCCGGAGCACCGGAACTCCGTCGTATCCGCTTGTGACCCGGTCGAGCACGAGCAGATCGCCCCCGCCTCGACCGGGGGCCGGCGCCGGGGTGGAGCCAGGCATGGACCCGGAGGCAGAGGCCGGGGCAGGCCCGGCGCGGTCGCCGCCGTCCGGCTCACCACCGCCCAGATAGGCGGCGCGGACCGCCGGATCGGCGCGCACCTCGGCAGGTCGACCGCGCGCGACGACGCGGCCCCCGTCCAGGACGAGGACGTGGTCGCATACGTCGAAGACGAGCTTCACATCGTGGTCGACGAGCAGCACGGCGATGCCGTCGGCGGCGATGCGGCGCAGCCGGTCGGCGAGCGTCCGGCGGGCGGCCGGGTCGAGACCCGCGGCCGGTTCGTCCAGCAGCAGGACCTTCGGCCCGGCGACGAGGGCGCGGCCGAGAGCCACCGAGGACCGCTCGTCGTGGGAGAGCGTCGACGGCAGGCGGTCGGCGATCGTGGCGAGCCCGAGCGACCGGGCCGGATCTGGCCCGTCCGCGGGTCCGGGTGCCCGGGGCGTGACGACGGCCAGGTTCTCCCCGACCTCCAGGCTGTCGAAGAGTTCCAGCGCCTGGAAGGTGCGGGCGAGCCCCAACCGCAGCCGCTCATGCGCCGGCAGTCCGACGAGCACGGCACCGTCCAGCGTGACGGTGCCCGCGCTGATCGACGCAAACCCGGTGAGGGCGTCGATCAACGTCGTCTTTCCGGCTCCGTTGGGTCCGATGAGCCCGGTGATGGTGCCGGCCGACAGGGTGAAGGAGACATCCTCGAGGATGCGCGTACGGCCCTGGTCGGCGGCGAGCATGTCGACCGCCAGCAACGCCGTCACGGGGCTCCGCCCGGGTTGACCGGATGCGGGGTCAGGCTCGGCCGGCCCTGGTCCGGCGGCTGCGGGTGTCGCACGTGATCTCCTCGACGCGTTCGCTGCCCAGAACCGGTCCGATGCGTGCCACCCGACCGATCCACGCGGCCCTGATGATCGGCGCGAGCCGTCCGATGCGGTCGGTACGCGAGCCCGGCCGGACGTAGCACCGCCAGCACCACGACGGCGATCCCGCACAGCACGGACTGGTACTTGCCGAGCCCGGCAACCTGGTCCAGCACGATGAACACGATTCCGCCCGGCACCAGCAGGCCGCCCAGCAACGCTCCGCCGACGCTCGTCACCCCACCGGCGGCCGCGATCGCCAGGAAGAACAGCGAGGCCGTGACGCCGAACGAGTCGAAGGACAGACGTCCCTGACCATAGCCGATGAGGCAACCGCCGAGACCGGCGATCGCGGCGGAGAGAGTGAAGGCGAGCACCTTCGTACGACGGACGTCGATCCCGGCTGCGGCAGCGGCCCGTTCGTTCGCGCGCACGGCCAGCATGCGCCGGCCCAGGTCCGCGGTGCGCAGCCGGGCGACCCCGTAGCAGCACGCGGCGAGCACGGCCAACGCCAGCAGCCCGTACTCCGGCCGAGGGAACCCGGCACCGGCGAGCCCGAGATCGAGGCCGAAGATCTTCGGATTCGGTACTACCGACCCGGCCAACCCGCCGGTGACCAGCGGGTTTCCGAACACCACCTCCTGGATCGCGACGCCGGCGATCAGAGTGATCAACGCCAGGTCGATTCCACGCAGCCGCCGTGACAGCACCCCCAGCAGCAGGCCCGCCACAGCGGCGGCACCCGTGGCGAGCAGGGGTGCGATCGGGAACGGCACGCCCAGCTCACCCTGGAGTCTGGCCAACAGGAAGCCGGCGACACCGGCGAGGGTCATCTGCGCCAACGAGAGCTGTCCGACGTACCCGGTCAACACGACGAACGACAGACACACCACGGCGCCAGCGAGGCTGCGTTCGAGGCCGAGCCGGTAGGGGCCGGTCAGCACGAGGATCGCGACCACCCCGAACGGCACACCGATTGCGAGGTGGCGCAGGGGAGACTCCGGCGGTTCGACCACCGGCATCGGAGCCGACACGGCGACGCCCGCGGCGCGACCGGGAATCAGGTCCCCGCGCCGGCTCGCCACCGCGATGACCAGAAGCATCGGAAGCAGCGCGCGCAGTCCCGGCTGGTTCAACCAGGAGACGTCCTGTTGCAACGGGATCAGGACAGCCTGGGTCATGCCGAGGCCGAGAGCTCCGACGACGGTCAGACCGAACGAGGACAGGCCACCGAGCAGAGCGGCGGCGAGCGCGGGAACGACGAACAGCGAGTAGCTCGTCGGATTCAGCGCACTGATCGGCGCCACGAGGATCCCGGCGAGAGCGGCGAGCACGGCCGCAATGACCCAGTTGACGGCGGCGATCCACCCGGGCCGCCGACCGAGAAGCGCGGTGGTCTGCTCATCCTCGGCGACGGCGCGGGTAGCCAGGCCGAACAACGTCCAGCGCGACATCGCCCACAGACCGGCGGCGACCACGATGACCGACACGGCGAGCAGCAGCCGGTCGCTCGCCACGGTCACGCCCAGCAGGGACAGCGGTGACTGCGGCAGCACCGGGCTAAGGAACCTGTTGTCAGATCCGAACTGGAGCACGGCGACGGCCTGCAGCGCGATCGTGAGGCCGACCGCAGCCACGACCGTCATCAGCGGCTGGGCACGCCGCAAGGGCCGAAAAATAACCAGATAGGATACCAGTGCTAGGATTGCCGCCATTGCGAGGGATGCTGACAGGGCTAGCCCGAAGGTGGGCGTGTCGGTGAGATGAATTCTTGGCGGCATCCCGACGACGGGCAGTACGAGGTCCCCGACCTCCCGTAGTTCTGCGTACTGATAGGTGACGTACATAGCGAACGCCCCATGGGCGATGTTGACCACGCCGGACGCGCGGTAGGTGAGCACGAGCCCCAGCCCGAGCGCCGCGTACACGGCCCCCGGGCCAAGGCCGAGCAGCAATGCTGCTATATACGTTGTCACCGGACCCCCGTAGACGCATCTATTACAGATAGAGAGATCCGAACTGCGATGAAGACCGGACGCATGGTCACACAACAGTCCCCGTCCGGCCGGTCGACGGTCAAGCCCCCAGACCGGTCGACGGTCAAGCCCCCAGAACTGGACGACAGAAGTGTAGCTTCACGAGCCGTGAGACAAGCCTCCCGCATCCTCCTCGCGTTCTCCGTAGCCTTGTCCGTTGTCGTCGTCGGGTGCACGAGTCAGCGCGGTGGCTCGTCCGGCGCAGCTGCCGGTGGCAGCGCGGCGGCGAGCCGCCTGACCGGGCCTCCGGTCACTGTCGGCTTCGTAACGGTTGAGAACAGCACTGTCGGGTCATACCCGGAGACCCGGAAGGCCGCTCAGGCCGCCGTGGACTACGCCAACACCTCTCTGGGCGGGCTCGACGGTCGGCCGCTCCGGCTGATCAGTTGCGCAACCGACGGCTCGCCGGAGTCTTCCCAGAACTGCGCCAACCGGCTTGTCGCCACGAAACCA
Source organism: Frankia sp. CgKIO3 (assembly GCF_977946435.1). Lineage (NCBI taxonomy): Bacteria > Bacillati > Actinomycetota > Actinomycetes > Frankiales > Frankiaceae > Frankia > Frankia sp. CgKIO3. The sequence continues at coordinate 10,803 of NZ_CDWTMO010000126.1, forward strand.
CTCGCGGTGGTCGGCGGGATCGATTTCGGCGCGGAGGCGGCGATGCCGATATACGAGACCGCCCACATCCCGTACGTCACCGGCTCTCCTCAGCTGAGCGGAGAACTCGGCTCACACAACGCCTTCGCGTTTTCCGGCGGTTCGCTCAGCGAGCTGCTCGGCCTCACCGACTATCTGACGAACATCCGGCATGTGCGCAGCGTGCACGCGCTGTACCTCGACCTGCCCGGCCTGCTGTCCGCCGCTATCCAGGGATCACAGAACATCCTGCGCCATAAAGGTGTGTCCGATATCAAACTGGTGCCAGAGAAATCCGACGCGGCGGACTTCGCGCCAGCCCTGACCCAGGTCGCGGCGGGCAAGCCAGACGCGATCATCGTGGTGTTCCAGGCAGCGACGTGCACCCGGATCGTCCAGGCCGCGGCGGCGCTGAACATCCGCAGCGACATCTACTTCATCGGTCCCTGCACCACCCCCGCGGTGCCGCGCGCGGCCAGCGGCCGGACCGACAACCTCTACTTCGCTTCCAGCTACCTGCCGGTCGGGACGAGCGATGGTGACGCCGACACGGCGGCGTTCCGTAAGGCGATCCCGGAGGCCGATCGTTCCTCGTCGTCGCAGGGATCCTTCTCCGCCGTCCTCAACATCCGGTCGCTGCTGGCCGGTACCGCCCAGCCGACCTCGGCCGCCCTGCTCACGGCGCTTCGTGCCTCCCACGACCACCCGAACGTCATGGCCCATCCGTTCACCTGTGACGGCAAGCAGATCGACATCTTCCCGGCGGTCTGCAACACGGCGGTGCGGCTGCTGGCGTGGAAGAACAACACGTTCACCGATGTCACCGGCAACTGGCTCGACGGGCGCCAGCTCATCAAACTGATCAACTAATCACCTGGGCCGACCCGGGCCAGGCTGGACCGATCCGGGCCGCGGCACGGCACGGCTCGCTCAGCGAGCGGCTCCGGTCGGTCCAGATCAGCGCCGCCGATTCATCGGACAACACCCACTGTCTCATCCGGACCCAATGTCTCATCCGGCGCGACGCCGCCGAACAGGGCGGCGTCGACTGCCCCCGCAGCCGGTCACCCAGACGCGACGCGCACCGGCTTCTTGACAAGCGGTTGACTAACATTGCTAGCTAGAATCGACTAACAGCGTTAGACGACTAGACGACTAGACGACTAGACGACTAGACGACTAGACGACTAGACGACTAGACGGTCGACCCGGACCACGCGCCCACGGATCCCAGGCCCCAGGCCCAGCCGGATCCGCTGCCGACAGCAGCCAAGATCACCCTTGCCGGGCTCCTCCCACTTCTGACAGCCGGAATCTGGGGTAGGTGGCTGGCGCCGCGGGCAGCACGCAGACTCGGCCAACCGTCGCGACTCGCGGTGAAACTGGCCCTCTTCGTCGCCACCGCGATGCTCGGGCGAGCGCCGGTTATCCGCTCTGGGCACTACTCTTCGTGATCTTCCTGGTCACGACGACGGTGTCCGCGCAGATCCTCACGCCGCACCAGGGAGCCGGTGTTTAGATAAGAGTCCCACCTGAGCCGGCCGTGACGCATCGAGGCGTGGAATAATTCTTCCATGAAAGCCGCGGTCCACATCACGTGTCAACTGATTTCTTCCGGTCGGAGAACGGCGAAAATTTGAATGCCGGCTGGCCTCAATGCCCTTTCCGCCAAGTTGCTCAAGCTGC